>JAYUFN010000232.1:0-4726 GCA_043738705.1 Bacteroidota bacterium | reverse complement strand
TTACTTGCTTCAATGGCACTAAAATCTTGCTTATATATTTTAGTGCCATTGAAGCAGGTATAATAACCTTTACTTGCAAATTGGTTTAAAATTTGTCTTCCATCAAGACGAATTTTTAATTTGGTATTGGCTTGCAGGTATTTTTTTTTATCGGATTGATGTTTGATTTGTTTTCCAAATATAATGATGGGAGTTTCTGCATAACCATTCTTTGCTTCAACGGTAAAATGATGATCCTCGCCAGAAGCCATTTCGTTATCGCGACCATTGATTGCAAATTTGAAACTAATATCTGCCGACTGAAATAAGTTTGCAGGGCTTTCATAATTACTGGTGAGCTTAGATGCAGATACGGCTTCAGCAAAATAGTTCCCCTGCACTATTCTATTTTTTTGCATACTGAATGCGCTTTTCCCTTGAATAGACTTTTGCGCAAAACTGTTAGGGAAAAATGTAATCAGTGACAAGATGATCAGATTTATTTTTAAAAAGTAGTCGTTTTTCATATTTACATAATTCAAAAATTTATAATCAAAAAATACTCATTTAGCCCTGCATTATAAACTATAAATCTAGTACTTATTGACAGTAGATAATTACTAAATCAATTGCTTTTTATAAATGATATGAATGTTTAGGAGAGTGGCTGAATTCAATTTCATTTATAATTAATGCTTTCGTAAATCAGGCATATAATAAAAGAATAAACGTAAAGTGTTGTTCTTGTCGTACTGGTAGCCACTAGCTTTTTGTTGCTTAACCTGCATAAAACCAAAATCAAAACTCAGGCTTCTGCTAAGGTTTTGTTTGATGCCAATAAATAATCGATTCTGATCGAAAGTATTATAAACTACTTCATTTCCAAACTGGATCAGTAACTCATCAGAGAGAACCAAAGCAGGAAGTTTTTTATTTTTCCAAATTGGAATGGTTGCACTTAGTAAATATCGAACCCTATTTGTGAATTTATAATTCCCCGTAAATGTATCGTTCTCGATTTTTTCCTGCCATCGTTGCTCACTTCGAAGTCTGTGAAGAAAAGTAATTTCCCCGGTTTTAGAAATCATTTGTATTTGTTGATAAACACGGGTTTCCTCCATAAAATGATGCCAATTAGCTGTTGAAGGTGCAACCCACATTTTCCCAAAACCAAATGCTGCGGTAATTTCATCTTTTATCCAATAATTTATAGCTCCTCTAATAAAATAAAAACTGGGGTCAGCAATAAAATTATTTCTTCTGATATGAGCATCAGAAATAAATCCCCATTTTTTTGTAAGCCTTGTTGTTGAATTCATACTAATCCAAAACTGACTTTGGGTATTTATTTCTTTGTTTTTTGTTTGAGCCTGTAAATGATTCACTAATAGAGTAATAATGAATAGAATTATTATTTTAGAAGTCGCTATATTTTTAAAGAGCTCCATATTAGGGTTTTTTGTGAGAAAATATTTACTACAAGAGCTACTGTTGGAGTAATAGTATTAGGTAAACTAATTTATTATCAGGCAAAAAACAAGATGAGCAACTGTGCTGCCAGTATACGTAATATCATGGTTAAAGGATATACGGTGGCATAAGTGGCCGAGGGTATATCATTGCCTGCCATCTTCAATGCAAAAGCTAATGCGGGAGGGTCGGTACAGGCGCCAGCTAATAATCCAGATATCTCGAAAAAAGTTTTTTTGAAAAATTTCTTTGCTATTACGCCCACGATTAGCAATGGAATCATAGTAATGGTAATTCCCATCAAGATCCACCTGTACCCACTTCCATCAGTAAAAGCAGCAGAGAGATTTTGCCCGCTGCTTAATCCAACGCTCGCCAGGAATAGTGCAATACCTAATTCTCTTATCATCAAATTTGCACTATTTGTAGTATAATTATTTAGGTAAAGGAAATTGCCAAAACGACTTAAAAATAATGCAACAATCAAAGGACCACCAGCCATTCCGATTTTTACTGCAACGGGTATGTTTGGAATATTAAATGGGATACTACCTAGGATAATACCTAATACTATGCCAATAAAAATTGGACCAAGATCCGGTGATTCCAATCTTTTCAATGAATTGCCTACAATATTTGTAAACTGGTTTACACTTTCTTCAGTACCTACAACTGTAATGGTATCGCCTAATTGTAAAAAAATATTTCCATGAGCCACCATTTCAATTCCCGCTCTTTTAATTCTTGATATTGTTAGATTTTCATGCTGTAGTTCTAGAATATTCCCAAGTCTTTTGTGTGTAATTTCCTTTCGAGTAACTACTATAAACCTTGAAATTAGATTGCTATTAGGTTCATTCTTTAAATTCACATCCGCTTCAGAGCCAACTAATAGTTTCACTTTTTCCATTAATTTTTTTGGAGCAACAAATTGCATAATATCTCCATCAGCTAAAATTATATCGGGAGTAGGGGTAATGATTTCTCCATGATGCATCATTCTTGAAATGATTACCGGTTCATTCAACATTTTAAAAATGCTTCTTAAAGGTTGTCCAATCAATTGTCTGTTCTCTAATTTTACATGGATTGAAATAGGTCGATTCGATTGTATAAAATTTAATTTTCTATGTAGCTCTTTCTCCTTCTCAACGTCGATCCGAAAAACCTTTCTCAATATCACTAGCGATAAAATAATACCAATAACTGCAAAAGGATAAGCAACTGCATAAGCCAAAGTAACAGTGCCATTATCTGTTCCCTGCACATGTAGGTCTTTTACTGCAGCCTGAGCAGCGGCAAGCCCAGGCGTATTTGTAACCGCGCCACTCATTACACCGGAAAGAATAGCAATATGTATACCAGAAGTATAAAAGAAAATTATTGTGATGGTAACACCAATTAGTACTACAGCAGCGGCCAATGCATTATTACCCAAAGCAGTTTTTTTAAGAGATGCGAAAAAACCCGGGCCTACTTGTAGTCCAATAGCATAAACAAAAATAACTAGTCCAAACTCTTTTATAAAATGTTCAATCTCTTTATTGATTGATATGCCCAGATAAGAGAAGAGAAGCCCTATGAATAATACCCACGTAATTCCAAAAGAGATTCCAAATATTTTTACTTTTCCTAATGCAATTCCCAACGCAATCACTAGTGCATAGGTAATAGCAGCTTGTGGAACAGACTGCTCAGTAAATAACGATATAAACCAGTTCATATGTTTTTTTTAAATAAATTTCAAAAAAAGAACGGATTCAAGAACCCGTTCTTTTTAATCTTAAATATGTTCAGGTTCCAAGGCCCAATGCTCAGGTGAACGCCATAAAGCACTTAATAATAATTCACGCATGAAATAGAATTCTTTTGGAAGGCGATCATAAAGTTTAGAAAACAATTCTTCGTGTGATAATAGCTCTTGTTTCCAAGGCTCTCTGTCGACAGTCATGATTTTTGCAAAGTCTTCTTTACTGAAGTTCTTAATCCCTCTCCAGTCCAGATCTTCGTATCGAGGCATCCACCCAATTGGAGATTCAACACCCCCAGCTCCTGAAGTAACTCTTTGTACAATCCATTTTAATACGCGCATATTTTCTCCGAATCCAGGCCACATGAATTTTCCATCCTCATCTTTTCTAAACCAATTTACACTAAAGATCCTAGGCGCATTAGGGAGATCTCGACCAAACTGTAACCAGTGGTTTACATAGTCTCCCATATTATATCCCATAAATGGAAGCATAGCAAAAGGATCGCGACGAACTTTGCCAATTTCGCCAAATGCAGCAGCTGTTGTTTCACTTCCCATTGTAGCTGCTGTATATACACCAAAGCTCCAGTTGAATGATTGAAAAACTAAGGGGACTGCTGTGCTTCTTCTACCCCCAAAAATAAATGCTGCGATAGGAACTCCATTTGGATTATCCCATTCACTATCAATGGATGGATTTTGATAAGAAGGTGCGGTAAAGCGACTATTGGCATGGGCTGCAGGCTTTCCGGAATTATTATCAAAAGGTAACCCCCGCCAATCAGTTAATCCATCTGGAACTTCTTTGGTCAAACCTTCCCACCAAACATCACCATCAGCTGTTAGTGCAACATTTGTGAAAATGGTATTTGCTTTAATGCACTCCATTGCATTTGGGTTGGTAAGATAATTTGTACCAGGAGCAACACCAAAATATCCGGCTTCGGGATTGATGGCATATAAATGTCCATCTTCTGATTTATGAATCCATGCAATATCATCTCCTACTGTAGTTACTTTCCAGTCTTCAACTCCTTTTGAAGGAATCATCATAGAAAAATTTGTTTTGCCGCAAGCACTTGGAAATGCAGCTGCGATATAAGTCTTTTCTTTCTCTGGAGATTCAACGCCAAGAATTAGCATATGTTCTGCAAGCCATCCTTCTTCTTTACCCATTACAGAGGCGATACGAAGAGCAAAACATTTTTTCCCCATGAGTGCATTACCGCCATAGCCACTACCATAAGAAATGATCAATCTTTCTTCAGGAAAATGTGAAATATATTTCGTTGTTGGGTTGTTAGGCCATTTAATATCTTTACCAAGAGTACTGAGAGGAGCTCCAACAGTATGAATACATTTTACGTAATTATTTCTTTTTAAGTACGGATAAATATGCTCACCCATTCGGGTCATGATATACATATTAACCACTACATATTCACTGTCAGTTATTTGTACCCCATATCTTGCGTAAGGGGATCCTATAGGACCCATACAAAATGGGATTACATAAAGTGTTCT
>JAYUFN010000231.1:0-4727 GCA_043738705.1 Bacteroidota bacterium | reverse complement strand
AAAAAAGTCTTAGTTTTGCAAAATTAATTGACTTGGTAGCTCAGCTGGATAGAGCATCTGCCTTCTAAGCAGTAGGTCATTGGTTCGAATCCAATCCGGATCACTATTACAATAGCGGTTAAGAAGTTCCAGCTTCTTAACCGCTATTTATGCATATCCTATTTAAAATAATCGAAAGCGTAAATGATTCAAATTATTAGATGAGTCTGGAATAATTGGTAGTTTCGATCTAATTATTTCAAAATAGCGGTATGAATTTATTTAGGAAGGCATTAGTGACATTCAATAATATTCATTTTCAGTCGCTTCTTGGTAATGGTGTAATGGCTGTTTTTGGGGTGGTGATTCTCGGCTTATTATATCGTGCATTATCGATCGTTGATATTGGAATCTATGTTTTTTTTATGACGATTCTTGGTTTGATAGATACTGTAAAGTCAGGCCTACTAACTAACTCATTTCTAAAATTTTATTCTGGCACATCGCCACAGAGGGGTAAAGAAGTTGTTGGTTCTGCTTGGACACTAGCACTTGTAATTTCAAGCCTTTTCTTACTGATTAACGTCATTACACTTTTATTGTCTCAACATTTTCCGAATTTAAATGTCGGGATCGTTCTACTACTTAAATATTTTTCTTTGATCACTTTTGCAACTTTACCATCATTTATGGCAAACCTAGTGGTGCAGGGAGATAAGCGGTTTGATCGGCTATTGTGGATGAGATTAATTAATCAGATTTTATTTGCAGGTGGCATTGTTACGCTTATTTTATTAAATAAGTCTACCCTTGTTTTGATTATTTATGTGTACATAGGATCAAACCTAATTTCAAGTATTGCCACTTTGTTGCTTGGCTGGACAAAAATCTATGCCATAAAATATAATACAAAAGCTACATTTTTAGAATTGTTCCACTTCGGAAAATTTAGTATGGGTACCAGTCTTAGCGCAAATTTGTTTAAAGTGACAGATATTTTTTTTATCAATTTTTTCTTAGGACCTGCTGCGCTTGCCATGTATAATTTGAGTGGCCGTTTAATCCAATTTGTTGAAATTCCTCTACTGAGTTTTGCGGCATCAGGAATGCCAAGTTTAGCTAGTCATTATAATCATGGTGAGAAAGATAAGATGATGTACTTAATGAAAAAAATAGTTGGAATGTTAACAATTGGTATTTGTTTCATTACAATTATTTCTTTAGTATTTGCGCAACCTATTATTGGGTTGATTGGAGGAGCCAAATATTATCATTCCGATGCAATTAACTTATTTCGGATTTTCATGTCGATTGCAATTCTTTTTCCTGCAGATCGTTTTTTTGCCCTAACATTAGATGTAACGAATCAACCCCAGGTTAATTTTTATAAGATATTAATGATGTTAGCGGTAAACCTACTAGCAGATTATTTTGGAATATTGATTTTTAATTCTGTTTTTGCGATAGTTATAGCAAACATTTTTCCGGTGGTTACGGCAATAATTATATCCTATAGCTATCTAAATCGTTACTACAAGTTTAACTTTTGGAGTATGTACAAAATAGGATTTAATGAAACTCTAATTTTTATAAAGCAATTAAATTTCCGGTTCTTCGTTTCTGGGAAATAGTATCATTTTAAAATTATAATCTAAATGAAACAGCGTACTATAACAATTTGTGTGGCAAGTGATAATCATTATGCGATTTTGATTGTGGCTCTGCTAAAATCTATTGATGTTAACCATCATTCCGGGGAGCATATTGATTTTTATATAATTGACGATGGAATTGCAACTGATTTTCCCGCGAAACTTGCCGAAATAGTAGATCCTGCTCGAATCACTATAAAATGGATAAAGAGTAAGGAAGTGGTGCCCCAAAATATTAGTATTCCTTCTGACTCTTCGGCCTTCCCTCTTACGGCTTACATGCGTGTGTTTTCGCCTTTTGCTATTTCCGAAGAGGTAGAAAAACTGATTTATTTAGATGTGGACATTCTAGTGCAGGATGACATTTCAAAGTTATGGAATACCGATTTAGGCGATTATATTGTTGCAGCCGCCCAAGATTCAGGAAAAACAGTTTCATGTGCATGGGCGGGCATCCCAAATTACAAAGAATTGGGTTTAGCCGCTGATACTAAGTACTTTAATTCTGGAGTATTAATTATAAACCCTAAAAGGTGGAGAGATGAAAATATTGCACTAGAGGTAATGAATACTTTAATAAAACATAGAGCGCATGTTCAACTTGCTGACCAATATGGATTAAATGTGGTGCTCGTTAATAGATGGTTGCAGTTAGATCAAAAATGGAACTGGTTTGCATTTATGGAGGATGAGAAGCCCTATATTATTCACTTCCTCGACATTAAACCCATTTTCAAATCTTACCACTCTCAGGAAGTTTATAAAAAAGAATTTTATAGATATCTTTCTATGACACCATGGTCGGGATATAAACCTCAAAGCGATTATAAAAGACTGATAAGAAAATTTTTTAACAAACTGAAGAAAGTAATTAAAAGATTGTGATGGATAGCTTTGCCTGCTGAATGTAATCTAAGCGTCAATTTAGAAACTGGAGGTGTACTAAATATTTAATTACAAACAAAAAGTAGACTTCCCTGTTCTTTATTTTTGTTCCATTTCTTAGTCTCAATTAATTTAAGCTGTTTAAAATTTAAATAAACAATATGTCGGAAGGTTATTTTAAAGGTGTTACCTTATTAATTACCCACTATAACAGAAGCAGGTCGCTTGAGCGCTTGATAAAGGGATTTGCTGCCTTGAATTGTTCATTTGAAAGGATTGTTGTGAGTGACGATTCTAGTAAAGAAGCGCATCTTATCTATATTAGGGAGCTCCAGAAAATTTATAGGTTCGAATTAATTACTACTAAGATCAATAAGGGGTTAGGTAATAATTTGAATAAAGGGCTTGACGCTATCAAGACTCCCTTCACGTTGTATGTGCAAGAAGACTTTATTCCGATGCCCTCTTTTCCATCTATTTTTGAAAATGCGATAGAAATTATTAATGAGAGAGCAGATATTGATATGGTTCGATTCTACGCCTATTTTAAATTCCCTTATCTGAAGCCCTATCGAAATGGTTTCTCAGAAATGAAATTTAAATTGTGGTATCTCGGATATAAAAAATTCTACTGTTACAGCGACCATCCTCATTTAAAAAGGAATAATTTTATAGAAAAATTTGGCCCCTATTTTGAGTCTAAAAATTCGGATCTTACAGAATATAAAATGATGATAAAGTTTCTACAGAACAAGGGTAAAGCAATGTTTTATGATGCATACACTGAAGTGTTTAATCAAGAAAATACTAGTACCGAACCAAGTACTATAAAACGAAATTGGCTAAGGGAGAGTAATAACTATTTTATTATTTCAATCCGCGAAGCTTATCGCTTTTTGAAATTCAATTTGGATTATTTGCGTAAATGATTGTAATTAGGATCCTTGTGCGGAGGAGTTCGTTAATATAATTATTGCTATATTTGATATTATTCAAATATAAATGAACTAAGTTGGATTCATTAAATCAATCGAATATTGGGGTAGAGTTTAATACAAAAGAATATCCCTCTATGGATATTATATGTTTGTCAATTGGTAGATCTGATTCCTATATATCTTCTACAGGGTTGTTCCTTGCTAAGGAATTTGCTAATAAAAATAGGGTGTTCTTTATTGATCATCCATATTCATGGAAAGATTTTCTAGGTGCTGCTATGAATCATTTAAAGCCTAATATAAAGCGAGCCTTGGCTTTGGGCAAGATTAGTTTTTCTAATCCTGAAGATTTCCCTAAAAATTTAACCGTTGTTAATTCTGGATTGACATTGCCAATCAATTTTTTGCCAAGTGGTTTTATCTATAATTGCTTTCTAAAATTAAACGATCTGATCGTTACGAAAGCTATCAATGCTTGTGTTAAAAGTTACGGGATTAAAGATTTTATTTTTATTAATTTTTCGGATCCTTTTTTTTTAAATAACTTTTCTCCCCAAATTACACCAGTAAAAAAGATCTATTATTGTCTGGATGATTTTTCGGAAGTGCCTTATTCCCAAAAGCATGGTCTTTCGATGGAGAATTATTGTGTTGCAAACTTTGACTATACCTTATGTACCTCTTTAGAACTTGTTAAACTAAAGTCCGCAATTTCTTCCAAGGTGTATTATCTTCCGAATGCGGCTGACACGGAATTATTTAATAAGGCAGCTAAGGAAAAGCTCGTTAAGCCTATTGAGATCCAATCAATCAATACACCGATTATTGGCTATATTGGTAATATTGAATATAGAACAGATTTCGAGCTGTTAAAAAAAGTGGCTTTACGAAACCAAGATAAAACAATTGTCCTAGTAGGCCCGGTTCAAACCAAGGAACATATCCGACTTGGGTTGGATAAAATGCCAAATGTTGTTTTTTTAGGCCCAAAGAAAATTTCTAAAATCCCCAATTATCTCCAATATTTTGACTGTACCATCATCCCATTTTTAAAAAATACTACTACAAGAAGTGTTTATCCACTAAAAATCAACGAACAATTATCGGCAGGAAAGCCTGTTATTGCGATCAATTTTTCAGAGGATATTAAATCATTTGAAGATGTAGCTTATATTAGAGACACGCACGATGAATTTCTCGATGCGATAGATCTGGCCTTGGTTGAGAATTCACAAGAAAAAATTCAGGAGCGGTTAAGAAGAGCTGCACACAA
>JAYUFN010000230.1:0-4738 GCA_043738705.1 Bacteroidota bacterium | reverse complement strand
TACAACTCCTGAAATTATACAAGAACACTTGATCTCAATGGCTGAATTGGCGAAGGCAAGTGGCGTTAAAGTAGTGATTTCATCTATTTTACCAGTATTTGATTATCCATGGAAACCAGGATTGAAACCAGCAGAAACAATTGTGTTGATCAATAAATTTATTAAGAACTGGTCTGAGAAAAATGGGGTAGTTTATCTTGATTATTTTTCTGAAATGGCCGATGAAAAAAATGGGCTAAAAGCTAATCTTACCTATGACGGCGTACATCCAAATCTTGCTGGATATAAAGTGATGGAACCTTTAGCTGAAAAAGCGATAGCAGAAGCTTTAAAACTGAAATAAATTCCCGATAAGATTTAAAATTAATCGACCAGCTTTAAGAAAGTAATTAATTATCCAAAGAATTGCTTCAATTTCTCGTGCTTTTTGAGAGTTTCCAATTCCTTTTCGCCAAGAGGTTTTGGCATAAACCCAATCACCAACGGATTTGTTTCAGCTTTTTCCAGATCAATAGGATTTACGCTTGATGAAAGGATGATGATGTTTATCGAGTTGTGAAAATCTTTAAATTTCTCGGTAAAGATGTCCAAAAATTCCCAGCCGTCGATCACGGGCATATTGATATCTAGGAAAATAATAGTGGGCAATTCTTGGTTGGAGCGCGCTAATTTTTGCTGTTCTTCAAAATAGGAAATCGCTATCTCCGCCCTATCGAATTTGAGTAAGGTTTTACAGAATGACTGTTCTTTTAATATAAGATCATTGAGCATCAGAAGTATAGGATCATCGTCGATGCACATGGCTAATTGAATCATAGCGTTCATTCTTAGAATAGTATCCATAAAGTTACTAACTTTTTCTATTCAATATTTAATTCCGTTAATCAGTCCATTTTGGTTTTAAGGTGCAATAATTTTAAAAAATAAGCCAAAATCTGGTTCCTATTTTATTGTTAAGAAATGGTAAACTCCTAATATATATTTTGTGCTGCTTTCATCATTCGGTATATTTATCGGAAGTCGGGGATTGTGATTTAGAACGGATTTATAAAATATTAACTAGTAGATAGAATGAATGAGATCTTTTTAATTGATGATGACCATCTTGTGAATTTTTTAAATCAGGAAATAATTAAAGAGTCTTACCCCCAACAATTAGTCAGAGCCTTTGATAATGTTATTGAAGCTATTGAATACTTCAAACAACTAGTAGGTATTGATGTAACAAAGAAAAGTATCAAATATATTTTTTTAGATATCAATATGCCAGGCTTGGATGGCTGGGATTTTTTAGATTTATTTGAACAATTACCAGCTTCTGTTACAGCGCAATGCAAATTAATTATGCATACATCTTCAATAGATCCTAGCGATATTGAAAAAACAAAAACATTTAAATCTGTATCTGATTATACTACTAAACCGCTCACGTCGCAAATACTTGCAAAGATTTTTCTGCCCTAGTCATTAAATTCAACGTAGATCTTCCATGGATTTGTATCTTTATAGCAATTATTTTTAGTAATTGTAGATTCAAAATTTATTGACGTGAAAAATGTACTCACCTCTTTATTAATACTTGGCTTTATCTTAATTGCTATTTCTGGTTTTTCTCAAAGAGCTGGGGAATTATTTACGTCCGCCAACTTAAAACTAGATCAACTAGATTTTCGCGGTGCTATCAAAGATTATACAAAAGCTTTAATCACGGATCCTTCTAATGCAGATATTTATTTTAACCGTGCATACTGTAAAAGTAGAATTAATGATCATCTGGGTGCAGTGCAAGATTATAACAAGGCAATTGCAATTTATCCTGATATGCCGAATGCTTATTATAACAGGGCAATCGCAAAAGAGCATCTCAAAGATTATAAGGGAGCAATCCAAGATCATACAATTGCATTATCGCAGGACCCCAATAATGCGAATATTTATTTTAGTAGGGGAATCAATAAAAGTTTAATTAAGGATCACCTTGGCGCCATACAGGACTTTAATAAAACCATTTCTTTAAACCCTTTAACAGTCAATATTTATTTTAATAGAGGAATTGAAAAAGGGTATTTACAAGATTATTCCGGTGCCATTCAAGATTATAATAAAGCAATTAGAGTTGATAGTTCCAATGCAGATATCTATGCTAATAGGGCGTTTGTATATAATAGCCTAAAGAATTTTTCGGCTGCAGTTCAAGATTTTTCCAAAGCGATATCATTAGCTCCAAACAGGTCGGATTTATATTTCGCTCGCGCAGTAACTAGGGGTTATGTGAATCTGAGTGCTCTTGCAATTGAAGACTATACAAAAGCAATTGAGATAAACCCTAGTACCAATAATGTTTTTTTTAACAGAGGGATCGAAAAAAGTCATTTGGGTAATTATAAAAGCGCGCTACTCGATTTTAATAAAGCAATCGAACTGAATCCCAATAATGCCGATATCTATTTTAACAGAGGAATTTTGAAGGCAGGAATGGGTGATTATGCAGCTTCTAAAAGATTTCAATCGTGCTATTGAATTAAATCCTTCTATCATTAACAGTTATTTTAATCGCGGAATAGCAAAAGCGCATCTTAACGATCGAGCCGGGGCAATAAATGACTTTAATCAGGCTCTGTTTCAAAATCCTGATAATTCTGATATTTATTTTAATCGGGGATTAGAAAAAGTTCATCTGAGAGATCATGCAGGAGCGCTAGTGGATTTTAATAAAGGAGTAGCGTTAAGTCCTCCTAATGCAGACTTATATTATAATCGTGGATTAGTAAAAATGAGTTTAAAGGATACAACAGGTGGTTGTGCGGATTTTATGCTCGCTAAGAATTTAGGGTCGGGTTTAGCGATTGCGCAGCTATCAAAAAATTGCAAATAGTAATGCCAAAACATTATCTTAAGCCCGGCTAATTTATCTAAATTTATTTGTATATTTAAATGCCCTTAAATGAAACTATATTTTTGAATTGATACGAATGCATTTTCCTAAAATTTTAGATAAACATTAAGTTGCAAATAGCTCAGATGGAAATGTTATCAAATTTATTTTCCAAAAATGAAATAGGTCTATGTATTACAGATCAAGCTGGGGTTTGTTTGGAGGTGAATGATCACTTCTGTAAATTGTTAGGGATACCTAAAGCTGGGATACTTCAAAAACGCTTCCCTGAAATTTCAAACTCATTGCAAAAAGAATCGTTGCAGGATCTGTTTGAAAAGCTTAAAAATACGGATACTGAACGAATAGAATATATATTCAATAAAGCGGATGGCCGCCCAATAGTGATTCTTGCCAATTCAGAATGGGTGATAACGAACCAAACTAATCCCTACCTCTATATTAGCATTCAGGAATTTACAGGAACGAAAAAAGTAACAAAAATAGGTCAAAATGAAAATGAGTGGGCCGATTTTCAGGCATTAGTTAATAATATGCCCGATATCTTCTATTCATTAGATCTGGACCTGAAACTGATCAATTTTAATAAAGCATTTTATGAGATCTGCATTGATTATTTTGGACAGGCACCCTTGCTAGGTGATAGCCCATTAACAATCATGTCGAAAGTCGACAAAAAGCGATTGGAACAATTTACTTTGAAAGCGCAAAAAGGAGTTCATTTTTCATTCGAGGATAAGATCAGCAAAAACCATATAAACACATATTTTGATGTTTCGGTAAATTCCATCTTAAACGATAGTGGTTTTCAAATAGGCATATCCGTTTTCGCAAAAAATATTACCCAACAAAAACAGGCTGAAATAGAATTGAAGGGAAAAGAAACTTTACTGAATGCAATGATTCAATCTATGCAAGAAGGCGTTGCTTTAGTAAATACAAAAGGAGAGCTATTAATTTACAACGACGGTATCGATAATATTTTTGGAATTCCAACAAGTGATTTTAAAAAAACAGACTTGATAACAGCTTATCAAGTGTATGATCCTGAAACAAAAGCACTCGTACAAAGTAAAAATCATCCAATTCAGCAGGCACTCCAAGGTATAAAAACAGTGAGGCAAGAGTTCCTGATAAAGAACGTTATAAAAGGCGATCGGTATATTTTATGTTCAGGTATTCCAATTAGAGATTTTGATGGGAATATAATAGCAGCAATGGCTGTAGAACAAGAGATCACTGAAACTAAAATGGCTTTGAGGGAAGCAAAATTGAGTAATGAGCGCTATGAGTATGTTACGAATGCAACTTTTGACGCAATTTGGGATTTGAATTTAGTTACTGATGAACTTTATTGGGGAAAGGGATTTGGACGGTTATTTGGCTATGAGACCGTTAACAACAAAGGAGATATTGTTGTTTGGTATGAGCATATTCATCCGGATGATCGACAAAGAATTTTAGACAGTATTAATGCTTTGATCAAGGGAACAGAAAAAAATTGGGTAGAGGAATACCGATTTATGAAAGCAAATACTGAAATAGCATTCGTTCGAAATAGAGGGATTGTTATTCGCGATGCAAAGGGTAAAGGCATTCGTTTGATCGGAGCAATGCAAGATATTACCGCTTTCAAAAAGGAGGAAGAACAATTAAAATTATTTAAATCTGTTATTACCAATACCACAGATGCTGTTTTAATTACCGAAGCCGAACCACTTGAAATGCCTGGTCCAAGAATCCTTTATGTGAATGAATCGTTCACTAAAATGACAGGCTATACAAAGGATGAAATAATAGGCAAAACTCCAAGAATTTTTCAGGGCCCCTTGACAGATCAAA
>JAYUFN010000229.1:0-4745 GCA_043738705.1 Bacteroidota bacterium | reverse complement strand
AACGAATCCATTGATAGGCGAATACAGGTTGATGCTTCTTGAAATATTTGCTTCTGTAAGCTTGGTTACATTGATACCTACCAATTGCAATTTTTCTTTTAGGGCACTTAATAATACCAGCTGTGTTTTGTAATCAGTTTCCGACTGCTGAAAAACCTTATCGCTGCTCGCTTGTGATTTATTCAACTCCTTTTGACGACGATATTCCTGCTCTAGAAAACTAATTTTTTCTTTAGCAGTAAGATAGTCTTGTTGTAGCTGAATGTATTGTTCACCTTCGATCAAAGCTATCGGATCACCCTTTCCAATATGTTGCCCCGGTAATAGCTTTGTTGATTTAAGGTATCCACCCAAGGGCAAACATATAGAAACCATATTCTGTGGAGGTACATCTATTTTACCGTTTACTTTTAAGATAGAAGCAATTTCTTTTTCCTCCATCTTGGCGGTAACTATACCAGCGTTTTTCATTTGTAAATCTGTTAGTTTTACCATGTTTAACACTGGCGCTATAGTACTAACTTCTTCTTTCTTTTTACTGCCACAGGCGGTGAAGAGAATATATAATGCAGATAAGATTATTATTTTTTTCATTTTCATTTATTAAATTAATGGATGATTATTGATTCATTAAATACTGTAACTGGATAGCAGCCTCATTCAGGTTTTTAACCGATTCTATATAATCATTTTTCACTGTTGTAGCCTGATTGATGAGTTGTACCCATTCCAAATAATTGATACCACCATTTGCCAATTGCAGATTAGCTGTACTAGTAATAATTTGTGCGTTTTTAAGTGCAGTGTTTTCGAAATACTTTACCGTTTGCCCATATTTTCTGTATTGCAAGTATGCTGCTTGATAAGTAGTTTGTAACTGCTGTAACCCAATTGCATAATTAGCTTCAGTAACCTGCTTATTCAACTTAGCTCCAGCAATTCTCGATTTTTGCGCTTTTGTAAAAACAGGAATTCCAATCCCAACCTGCATCGCATTGAATCGATAACCACTTCCGTAAACTTTATTATCTGCACCCATTCCTTTGATGCTAGTATTGGTATATCCAACAAAGAAACCAGGCAATAACAAACTTTTCTCTACTTCAATTACTGCATTTGCTACTTGCTGTTGGTGCTGAATCATCTTAAGACTAGGGTTTTCTTTCAACAAGCTAGTATCACCAAAACTAATAGCATCTAATTTGAACTGCCCATTATCTGGAACATATACTGTATTACTATTTAATAATAGTTGAAATTGCAATTGTAATACAGACAAATCTTGATTTAATTGATTTAGTTGAATATTGATTTGTCCAAGCTGTGTTTCTGCACTTGATTTTTCAAGGATATTTGCCTCCCCTTTTTCTAAACGTAAATTTGCTTTTTTATAAAAGGCACTATACAAACTATCGGAATAGTGTAATAAAGCTCTTTTCTCCTCTATATAAAGAATCGTATAATACAAGAGTGTCAAATCTTTTTTTAGGATCGATTCCTTCACTGCAATATTCATTACACTATTTTTCCATTCTTCCTGGAGCAGCTCCTTTTGCTTCATATATACTTTTGGGAAACTGAAAGATTGAGATAAACTAAACTTAGTATCAGTATATATACTATTGATTTGTCCTACATCTGCCAAAAGGTTTGCCTGAGCAATATTAGTAGCCGTCTTGATCAACTCTTCTTGATACCTGGCTTTTAGGTGCTCATTCTTTACTAGTAAATTATTATGTTTAGCCGTATCAATTGCAGCTTTTAATTTAATAGGCACTTGGGCATTTATAAGATTTCCAACACTACAAAAAACCAATATTAATATAGCTGCATGAATTGCTTTCTTAGCCTTTTGCTTTTTTGCTCCTCCTTTTTCAAAAGTCATATACAAAACAGGTAATACAAAAAGTGTAAGGAAAGTTGCAACCAATAAGCCTCCAATTACAACCGTTGCCAAAGGTCTTTGCACTTCTGCCCCAGCACCATTACTTATAGCCATCGGAAAAAATCCTAGTGATGCCACAAAAGCAGTCATTAATACTGGGCGCAGTCGCACTTTCGTGCCCATCAAAACAATCCTTCTTAAATCGGTTATTCCTTCCATTTTTAATTGATTAAATTCTGCGATCAATACAATACCGTTTAATACTGCCACACCAAATAAGGCGATAAAACCAACACCAGCACTTATACTAAATGGCATACCTCGAAGTGCTAGAAACAGAATCCCTCCAATTGCAGAAAGAGGAATAGCAGAATAAATAAGTAACCCTTGTTTCAAAGAGTTGAATGCGAAATGCAATAGAATTAAAATTAGTAAAAGAGAAACGGGTACGGCTATCAATAATCTACTTTTTGCTGCATTCAGGTTTTCAAAAGCACCCCCATAAGTAACATAATAACCTGAAGGGAATACCAATTGCTTTCCTACTTTTTGCTGCAATTCAGTTACAATACTTTGCACATCTCTTCCACGTACATTAAACCCAATAACTATTCTGCGTTTAGCATCTTCTCTCTGGATCTGATTAGGGCCTTGCTTGATTTGCACATCGGCTAGTTGACTCAAAGGAATTTGTGTTCCTTGTGGGGTTGGTATCAATAAGTTCTGAATATCTTTGAGGTCTTTTTTCTGTTCGCCACTAATCCTTACCACAACATCAAATCGTTTCTCACCCTCGAATAGCATACCAGTTGTTTGTCCCGCAAAAGAAGTATTCACTACTTTATTAATGTCTACAATATTCAATCCGTATTGCGCGATGGTATTGCGGTTATAACTGATTATAATTTGAGGCATTCCTGCTACTTGCTCAACATATAGGTTTTTCGCACCTTCTACTGAATTTACAATGGCACCCAGTTTGTTCGCATAAAGCGCAAGCGTGTCAAGGTCTTCACCATAAATCTTGCATACAACATCCTGCCGAGCGCCCGTCATCAATTCATTAAAACGCATTTGTACCGGAAACTGAAATCCGGCAGTAACACCGGGTACAGCTTCTAAAGCCTTCCCCATTTTTTCGCTGAGCTCATTGAAGGTTTTGGCAGAAGTCCAAGTTTCTTTAGGCTTCAGGATCACCATCATATCACTTGCATCCATCGGCATTGGATCTGTTGGTACTTCACCACTACCGATTTTGGTAACTACTTTTTCAACTTCCGGGAATTGTGTTTTTAAAATATGTGCAGCTTTCTGCGTATTGGCAATGGTTGTTGTGAGGCTACTTCCTGTTAGCACTCTGGTATCTACAGCAAAATCGCCTTCCTCCAAAGCGGGAATAAATTCTGCCCCTAAAGTTGTTAAAACAAAAACAGACACAACGAATAAAGCAAGTACTGAAGCCAAAACAATCTTAGGAAATCCAATCACAAAATTCAAAGCCTTTTGATATACTTTTTCTATCTTACCCATGAAGAAATCAGCGAAGTTTGGTTTGTGTTTTATTTTCTTACTCAGGAATAAAGCACTCATCATCGGAATATAGGTGAGCGACAAAACAAATGCTCCTAACAAGGCAAAAGCAACTGTTTGCGCCATTGGCTTAAACATCTTTCCTTCTATCCCTTGTAAAGTAAAAATGGGTAAGTAAACTACCAAAATAATTACCTGACCAAACACGGCACTATTCATCATTTTGCTTGCCGACTGTTTTACTTCCACATCCATCTCTTGCTGATTCAGTTTAGTAATATTTACGAAGTGTTTACTATGACCCAATCGGTGCATGACAGCCTCTACAATAATCACGGCTCCGTCAACAATCAATCCAAAATCGAGTGCTCCTAAACTCATCAAGTTTCCACTCACGCCAAACATGTTCATCATAATCACGGCAAAGAGCATTGCAAGCGGAATAACTGATGCTACCAATAAACCTGCGCGGAAATTTCCTAGAAATAAAACGAGTACAAATACTACAATCAATGCCCCTTCTAGTAAATTTTGTGCTACAGTACCAATCGCATTATTCACCATTTTAGTGCGATCTAAAAATGGTTCTATCACAATACCTTCAGGAACAGTTTTCTGTATTTGTGCAATTCGTTCTTTTACATTTTTGATTACTTCACTACTATTTGCACCTTTCAGCATCATTACAACAGCACCCGCTACCTCACCCTGATCATTGTAGCACATGGCACCAAACCGGGTTGCATTTCCAATTTTAATAGTAGCTACATCCCTTATGAATAATGGGTTTCCACCATTATTGGATTTGATGGCAATATTATTGATGTCTTCAATATTCCCTATTAAGCCTTCCGTTCGGATGTATAAAACCGTTGCAGCTTTTTCGATATAAGCTCCTCCTGTATTCTGGTTATTTGTTTCGAGTGCCTTGAAAATATCAGCAATAGTGATATTGTGCGATAAAAGTTTATTGGGATCAACTTCAATACTGTATTGTTTCAATTTACCTCCAAAACTACTCACCTCTGCAACTCCTTTCACACCAAGCAATTGACGACGAACAATCCAATCTTGAATAGTGCGTAAATCCGTTTCATTATATTTCGATTCGTATCCTTCTTTGGGTCGTACTACATATTGATAAATTTCTCCCAGTCCTGTACTAACCGGCCCTAGTTCAGGAGTGCCAATACCCTTCGGAATAATTGCTTGTACTTTTTGCAATCTTTCGGCTACTTGCTGACGTGCCCAGTACACATCGGTATTATCGTCAAACACAATGGTAACGAGAGATAGTCCAAATCTTGAAAAACTGCGGATCTCCTTTAAT
>JAYUFN010000228.1:0-1662 GCA_043738705.1 Bacteroidota bacterium | reverse complement strand
TCCACTTGTTAATTTCAGTAGTAGAGAATGTTTGTGCAGCAACCATTTGCTGCATAAAGAATAAAATGAGTGTAACGAATAACCCCTTAAATATTTTCATGACGACCGTTTTAAATAGTTCCCGCTTCGATTTTTACTTCTCCTTAATTTTCATTTGCCTTCAATACCCTCAAAATATTCCCTCCGAGAATTTTATTAATATCTTTTTTGCTATAACCCTTTTCTACCAATGCTTTTGTGATTAGATCATAATTAGTTACATCATCTAATCCCTTCGGACTAGAAGTAATGCCATCAAAGTCAGAACCGATACCTACATGATCTACTCCAGCAAGTTTTACAATATATTCTAAATGGGCTATTAGTGCAGAGAGCGGTGGGCGAGCTTCTTGTACTTCAGAAGCGTACTTATCTGCCAGTATCGATAAAGCGTATTCATGAATCATACCTTGCTTTTTTAATGAATCTAATTCTTGTGCATGGTTCAATGCAAACTTTGTTTCTTTCATTTTAAAACTACTATCAACAAAGCCTGAATAAAAATTCAAATCAATTACGCCGCCGTTCTTTGCAACTGCTTTGATTTGATCATCTTTTAAATTCCTGAAAGCAGGGCAAAGCGCGTAGGCATTACTATGCGAAACGATAACGGGTTTTGTGGTGGTATTAATTGCATCCCAAAATGTTTGTTCTCCCACGTGCGAAAGATCTACCATCATTCCTAAACTATTCATTCGCTTAACTACTTCCTTACCAAAGTCGGTAAGCCCTTTATGTGTTTTAGCGAGACTATCTTTTTTAAGTGTTTCATCCATGGCTGAAGTAGCCCATGGATTAGAATTGTTCCAGGTAAGTGTCATATACCTTGCACCGCGTTCATAAATTTTATTGAGTTTGTTCAGGTCGGATTCGATCATGTGACCGCCCTCAACACCAAACATTGCTGCGAGTTTGTGTTGATTCAATGCTTTTTTGAGTTCTGGATAATTTCTAGTGAGTACAATTTTTTCAGGGTTCCTACTGATTACTGCATCTAATGTATCCATCTCGCGATTGGCCCATTGGTAAGGATCTTTCTGGTTGCCATCGCACCAAACAGAAAAAATTTGTACATCCACACCAGCTTCTTTAAAACGCGCAAGATCAGATTGTGTTTTTCCTTTCAAGTCCTTATCCATACTTACATTTTTTTCGATGCATGCTGTAAGAATGTCATTGTGCGAATCCACAAAGATGGCTTTCTTCTGTATTTTTTTATAATCCTGTGCGTGAACTGCAAATGGGAAAATTGCGATGATAAATAATTTCTTTAGCATAGTAAGTCTTTATTTTATGATTCTTAGTTTATGATTTTTGCGCAAGTGTTAATCAGTGCACTAAATTCGGATGGCGGCGTATTGCATAACAATATCAGTGTTCTATTATAAATCAGGTCGCGCATGATGAGCGTTTTGTATCCTGGATTATCTCCATCATGCCAAACAGTTTGCAAACTGTTATTTTTAAATATTAGCTGTAATCCAAACCCATAGTTCGAGAATGTTCCGTTATTCAATTTCATTGGCGCATAAGCTTCATGCATTGTTTCTTTGCTTACAAGTGTGTAATTGCGAATAGCTATATCCCATTTTAATAAGTCTGCAGCAGTAGAACTAACTCTGC
>JAYUFN010000227.1:0-4755 GCA_043738705.1 Bacteroidota bacterium | reverse complement strand
CCACTAGAAACCCAGTTATAATGGTTGCGAATCCGGGGGTCTTGTATTTTTTACTAATTGAACTAAATTTTTTTGGTAGTAATCCGTCTCTACTCATGCTCATCCAGATACGAGGTTGTCCAATTTGAAAAACGAGTAATACGCTTGTGGATGCAATTACTGCGCTAACAGAAATTAAAAATCCAATTTTCTGCATATGAATTTTATCAAAAACATAAGCCAGTGGATCTGCAATACCATCGAATTCTTTAAAGTTCACCATGCCCGTAATTACGAGTGTTGTAACCACATAAATTACCGTGCATATCAATAAAGAATACATCATTCCACGAGGCAGGTCTCTCTTTGGATCAGCACATTCCTCAGCAGTAGTAGAAATTGCGTCAAATCCAATATAGGCAAAGAATACAGAGGAAACTCCTTTCAACACACCGGTCATTCCATTTGGCAAAAATGGCGTCCAGTTAGCCGTAGTTCCTTCAGAAAAAATATACCAGAAACCGATGATGGCAATAAAAATAAGTACTACTATTTTGAGGCCTACCATAAAGTTTGCGCTCTTCTTGCTTTCACTAATTCCGATATAAGCGAGTATGGTAATCAAGCCTACAATTACAAATGCAGGCAGGTTCATTATTAATTTAATCCCGAAAATTTCAGGTGCGTTGGTGTAGATCAATCCTACCACCGACTTCCCGCTTGCTATTGCATCTTGATAAGCCATTGATGCTGTTTGGTGTCCGATGGTCAGCCAATCAGGCAATTCAATATGGATTGCTTTCAACAAATTATTAAAGTAAGCGCTCCATGATATAGCTACCACCACATTGCCAATAGCGTATTCTAAAATCAAAGCCCATCCAATAATCCATGCAATCACTTCTCCAAAACTCACATACGAATAAGTGTATGCACTTCCTGAAACAGGAACGCGAGAAGCAAATTCAGCATAACACAATGCCGTAAACCCACAAGTAACAGCTGTAATCAGAAAAAGAAATATTACTCCCGGGCCTCCATTATATGCTGCGGTTCCAATAGTAGAAAAAATTCCCGCTCCAATAACTGCTGCCACTCCCATGAATGTAAGATCTTTAACACGTAAAACTTTCTTCAAGTTGTGCCCATGCCCATCTAATAATCCGGCATCATAATCTCTCTGTATATTCTCTAACGTTTTTTTACGGAATAAGGAATTCAACATTCATAATTTTTTTGTGTCCCTCAAATTAATGGATTAAACCCAAACAAAAAACAGAAGCTATTCAAGAAAACTAATAGTCTCTTTGTATTAAAAAATCAGCAAGTTCTGTGAGAGGTTTTTTACGAGTTGAAACTACGGCAATATCTTCTAAGTGCTGCAATGCAGTTTGTAGATACTTTTCTTTTAAAGAATTAGCCCATTCATCTACATTACAATCTTTAAAAATCGCCAATACTGCTTCAACTTTATTAGCAGGATTTTCTTTCATCAAAAGACTCATCTTATTTTTCTGTTCTGTTGAGGCAACTTCGAGCGCATGTATTAATAAAAAGGTTTTTTTATTCTGACGGATATCACCACCCACCTCTTTTCCAAATTTTTCAGGATTTCCAAAAGCATCTAAATAATCGTCCTGAATTTGAAATGCAATTCCCAAATTCATTCCGAAGGCATACAAGTGTTTGCGATTCCCTCCCCCCGCTCCACCCAATATTGCACCCATTTCCAAGCTTGATGCAAGGAGAACTGAAGTTTTTAAACTAATCATTTCAATATAATCGTTAAGTGAAACATTTTCCTGCTTTTCAAAGTCCATATCTAATTGCTGACCTTCACAAACTTCTTTCGCAGTCTTATTAAACAATTGAAGTATGGGTTGAATATTTGTATTTTGAATTTTATTGAGATACTCATAAGCTTGAATCATCATCACATCGCCTGATAATAATGCAGTACTGTCTCCATATTTTTTATGTACCGTTTCCATTCCTCTTCTCAACGAAGCTGCATCCATAATATCATCATGTATCAATGTGAAATTATGAAATAGCTCAATTGCAGTCGCTACTTCATACGCATCAGGATGGATGGAATCAAATAATTCATTTCCCATCAGGCACATCACCGGGCGGATACGTTTTCCTCCGAGACTCAAAAAGTATTCACCAGGGTCATATAAACTTGCTGGCTTATTGGGAAAATGTCGCGTATTAAAAACAGTTGAAAATAGCTGAACCAGTTCTTTAAATGAATGCATTTTACAAACCTAAATAATAATATAAAAGGTTAATCGAAAATCTTAACTATTCTATTCAAGATCAAAATTAAATTTGGCATGATTTTTTGATAGTATTTAAAAACAATTCCATGAAACGTCTATTTTTATTTTTTTGCTTACTAATAAGTGTGTTTGCAGGCTCTGCACAACAAAATAATGGATCGAGTTATAGTACAGCTCTTGGATTAAAAATGTATCCGGGCGCTCTGAGTCTGAAACATTTTTTTGAACCAGACAAGGCAATTGAAGGTTTAGCTTTTATTTCTCAGGATGGCTTTAGGATGACAGGTCTTTATGAGATCCACAATAATTTAGGTACCATAGAAGGCTTAAAATGGTATATAGGAGGAGGGGGGCATATGGGCATTTGGAGCGATCGTTGGAAAACACAATATCCCGCTAGAAATACGGGTATCAGTATTGGAGTTGATGGGGTATTGGGTTTGGATTATAAAATTAAAGGGGCACCTTTGAATGTTAGTTTCGACTGGCAACCCTCTTTTAGTTTTATCGGATACAATGCTTTTGAAAGTGCAACAGGTGGGCTTGGCATTCGTTACGCATTCTAATCTTGATCTATTTTGAATAGTCAAAAAAAGGGAGTCACTAATCGTGTCTTCCTTTTTTATAATGACGAGTTTATTTTTATTGGTCTGATAATTTAAAAAGGCTATCTACAAATTCGTCTTTATCGAATAATATCAAATCCTCGATTTTCTCTCCTACTCCAATATATTTTACAGGAATTTTAAATTGATCTGCTATCGCTAGCACCACACCACCTTTGGCCGTACCGTCTAATTTCGTAATTGAAAGTGAAGTAACTTCTGTAGCGGCAGTAAACTGTTTTGCTTGTTCCACGGCGTTTTGACCGGTTGAACCATCTAACACCAACATCACTTCGTGTGGTGCATCAGGAATTATTTTTTGAATCACTCTTTTGATCTTACTAAGTTCTTCCATCAGGTGTAACTTGTTATGCAATCTTCCCGCTGTATCAATCAATACAATATCTGAGCCTTTCGCTAATGCACTAGCTACTGTATCATAAGCAACGGCACTTGGGTCTGAACCCATTGCCTGTTTTACAATCGGCACACCTACCCTTTCACTCCAAATAGTTAATTGATCAACGGCAGCTGCACGAAAGGTATCTGCAGCTCCCAGCAAAACATTCATACCGGCTTGTTTATAATGATGTGCCAGTTTACCAATGGTTGTGGTTTTTCCAACCCCATTTACCCCAACCACCAATATGATATAAGGTTTCTTTCCTGTAGGCGCTGTAAAGGTTTTATAAGAATCTTCAGCAGCATCTACTAAAACCGCTTTGATTTCTTGTTGTAGTATTTTATTAAGCTCTGATATGCCGAGATATTTATCTTCCTTAGCCCTTTTCTCAATTCTTTCAATTATTTTGATAGTAGTTGCTATCCCCACATCAGCACCTACTAATGCTTCTTCCAAATCATCCAACACCTCTTCATCAATAGAAGATTTTCCTGCAATTGATTTTGTAATTTTTGCTAAAAAACTTTCTTTGGTTTTCTGCAATCCTTGGTCTAGGTTTTCTTTATCTTTTTTTCCGAACAACTTCCCTAAAAAACTCATACCAAATTTTTGATGTGGTGATATACCATTCGTATTTCAAAGCAACCAATAACAAAATACAAAAAGCCTTCCCGAAAAAGGGAAAGCTTTTCAATATATTTTTTTTGACCAATTATTTCTCGGCTAAAAAATCCTTCACCTTATCCTTGTGTATAATAGCTTCCTTAAAAGTATACGCACCAGATTTAGGGCTACGAACAGCCTTTATAACTTTAGTCCAGTTTTTTGCTTCAGCAGATGCTTTAAGATCTTTTACTTTAGCGTTTTTCGAAGCTGACTTTGCCATGATTATTTAATTTCTTTATGAACGGTTACTTTTTTCAGAATTGGGTTGTACTTCTTCAATTCAATACGCTCTGGCGTATTTTTCTTATTCTTTTTGGTGATATAACGGCTAGTACCCGCCATTCCACTGGTTTTGTGCTCTGTACATTCCAGGATTACCTGAACCCTGTTACCTTTCTTTGCCATTGTATTAGGTAGTTTTCTTTGTTAATAGTTAGATCTTAGATCCTTTCAATCTCATTTCTTTTATCACTGTTGAAAGACCATTTTTATTGATCGTTCTTAAAGCTTCAGTAGAAACTTTCAAAATAACCCAACGGTCTTCTTCTGCGAAAAAGAAACGCTTAGTTTGTAAATTGGGTAGAAAACGACGCTTGGTCTTAATGTTTGAGTGAGAAACACTATTACCAGTTAGTGGCTTTTTACCTGTAACTTGACATACTCTTGCCATGACTCTTATTTTTTCGGGACGGCAAAGGTAGGGAAAAGCAGCAAAATACCAATACCAATTCCATTTTTTTTATTTAATTTTTACACCAAACGGGGAGAATTTCTTTTGAAAACCGTTTAGTTTGCTATTTTTCCACATTTAGGCTGC
>JAYUFN010000226.1:0-4810 GCA_043738705.1 Bacteroidota bacterium | reverse complement strand
TAATGAGCTGGTTTGCCATGCTCATCATTCAACCATTATTAATCAGGTTTAATAAAAGGAATACCCATCGAAACCTTGGTAAATTAAGCTATGTATTGGCTCCTTTGGTTTGTTATTCTGTATTTCTTGTTACCAGAATGGTTTATTATAGAGAAATAGTAACAAGGCCGGTAGATAGTGTTTTATCACAACTCTCACTGGATATCCCTATTATTTTTATTTTTGGATTATTCTTTGCGTTAGCGATGATCAATAGAAAAGATTCTGCGGTTCATATGCGATATATGATTGCAACTTCACTTTTAATGATTGGTCCAGGAGTTGGAAGGACCTTAATCATATTTGGTGGAATCCCATTTCCAAATGCAGTTACTATCATTTTATATATACAAGATATTATAGCCATCCTCTTTTTGTTGTACGACATTAGAAAAGGAAATAATTACAAGCCATTTTTAACCATTACCATCATCTCAATAATCTATCACTTATGCTGGGGATTTCAAACTGCAGGCTGGTGGCTATCAATAGCTAGTTGGTTTGCAAAACATGCTTTTTAACTGTTGAATTCTTTTAAAATATAATTGCTTTCCAAAAGGAACTTGGTTGGAAGTAAGGGATTGGCATTAAAAGGACAGGTGATAGAGATTGATATGGAAGCGCATAAGGCAAAATGAAATTAATCTTACCTATTATAGTAGTTTCTCAATTTTTTTGCACTTCACTTTGGTTTGCAGGAAATTCTATAATAGCTGATCTAGCAAAAGACCTGAATCTTGATCCCCATTTTCTAGCACACCTTACTAGTGCCATACAATTTGGATTTATCACAGGAACTTTCGTCTTTGCAATCTTCACTATCGCAGACCGTTTCTCACCATCATTCGTATTTTTTAGTAGCGCTATTCTTGCTGGACTATTCAATCTTGGAATAAGTTTTAATACTATTGACCCAAGCGAAATACTGCTTTTTAGATTTTTAACCGGCTTTTTTCTTGCAGGAATTTATCCTGTTGGCATGAAAATCGTTTCCGATTATTACCAAACAGGGCTAGGGAAATCATTGGGGTTTTTAGTCGGCGCATTAGTTGTTGGTACAGCATTCCCGCATTTATTAAAAAACTTCAGTTCCGGTTTTTCGTGGAAATATGTTTTATATACAACCACCCTATTTTCTTTTATCGGTGGACTTAGCGTTTTGTTATTTGTACCAAATGGACCTTACCGCAAATCTGCACAAAAAATAAAGCTAACTGAATTTATGAAAAGTTTTAAGAATCCAAATTTTCGTTCAGTTTCTTTTGGATACTTCGGCCACATGTGGGAACTCTATACCTTTTGGGCATTTGTTCCAGTAATGATAACATCCTTTAACAAATATTATCCAGCCATCAATCTTAATGTTTCACTATTATCATTTTTTATAATCGCTTCAGGTGCATTAGCATGTGTTTTTAGTGGAATGCTTTCGCAACATTTTGGTACAAAAAAAATAGCCTCCATAGCTCTCTTCATATCATGTTTATGTTGCCTCGTTTCTCCGTTTTTTCTTTTTTCTAATTCAGCAACTCAATTCATTGTCTTTCTCTTCATATGGAGCCTTGTAGTGATTGCTGACTCACCTTTATTTTCAACTCTAGTTGCTCAAAATGCAGCAGAGGATTCAAAAGGAACTTCTCTCACAATTGTTAATTGTATTGGATTTTCCATAACAATTATTAGCATTCAATTGATTACTTTTCTTTCAAACAAAATAAATAGCCAATATATTTATATGACACTAGCGGTTGGGCCTATATTTGGGCTGATTGCATTAATGAAAAACAAAATAATAACTACCAAACTGCCATTTATGAAACGCCAAGTCTTACCATTTTTTGTTTCTCTACTTCTATTAATTCCTACTTGTTTTGTAACTGCACAGACTAGCAAGGATCAAGCAACTGAGCAAAAAATTAATGCCATTGTTAAACAATTAACGCTGGAAGAAAAAATTGCGATGCTGCATGCAAATGGGATCTTTGGCACGGCTGGTGTGCCGCGTTTGAATATACCTGGACTAATGACGGATGATGGCCCGCTGGGTGTGCGCGATGATGTGTTGGAAGGCTGGGGCTCTGCTAACTTAACAACAGACTCTGCAACCTTCTTCCCCAATGGTTCTGCACTTGCTGCTACTTGGAACCCCGCACTCGCTTATCAATACGGACATGCTATTGGCGGGGAAGCAAGAGCTAGAAAAAAATATGTACTGTTGGCTCCTGCCTTCAATATTGCTCGTACGCCTTTAAACGGAAGAACCTATGAATACTTATCAGAAGATCCTTATCTGAATGCGAAACTGGCTGTTCAATCTGTGAAAGGAATTCAAAGTCAAAATATTGCTGCCTGCGTAAAACATTATGCCCTCAATAACCAAGAAATTGAACGTGGTAAAGTGAGCGTAGAAATTGATGAACGCGCATTACAAGAAATTTATCTGCCTGCATTTAAAGCAACTATCACAGAAGGCAATGCGTGGACCATCATGAGTGCCTATAATAAATTACGCGGCGTTTACTGCTCCGAAAACGAGTACCTACTTAAAACTATTTTAAAAGGTCAATGGGACTTTAAAGGAATTGTGATCAGCGACTGGGGCGGCACCCATAGCACTGTTTTAGCTGCGAACAACGGACTCGACCTAGAAATGGGTTCTAACCCTCCGTATAACACTTACTATTTTGCCGACAAATTGCTCAAAGCTGTAAAAGAAGGAAAGGTAAGTGTACAAACAATTGATGAAAAGGTAAGCCGTATTTTATGGGTAATGTATCATACTACTATGAGTGAAAATCCACCTACTGGCAGTATTAATACAGCAGCGCATAGCAAAACTGCTTACGATATCGCAGCAGAATCGATAGTGCTATTGAAAAATGAAAAACAAATACTACCACTGAATACTGCAAAAATTAAAAGTGTTGCCGTAATTGGCGATAATGCAATACATACATTTCATTTAGGTGGATTTGGTGCTGGCGTAAAAGCGAAATATGAAGTAACCGCATTAAAGGGGTTAGAAAATAAATTGGATAAAAATACGACTATCAAATTTGCACAAGGATATCGCGCACTAGTTAAATCAAAAGAAAATGTAAATGCCATTGAAACCTCCAAAGCTGATCCAGCATTGATTTCGGAAGCAGTAGCACTTGCAAAATCTTCTGAGCTAACCATTCTATTTGTTGGTGGTAACCGTGATTATGAAAGTGAGAGTAGAGACAGGCCAGACTTGTCGCTTCCATTTGGCGAACAACAATTAGTAGATGCCGTGTTAGCTGCAAACTCAAATACAATCATTGTAGTAGTGGGCGGTGCTCCATATGATATTAATAAAATCAAACAACAAAGCAGCACAATCGTTTGGAGTTGGTATAATGGTTCTGAAAATGGTAATGCATTGGCAGATGTGTTAACAGGTAAAGTAAATCCATCCGGTAAATTGCCTTTCACATTTCCAGCCGATTTAAAACAATCTCCCGCACACGCGCTCAACGCATATCCAGGCGATTCTGTGGTTACTTATAAAGAAGGCATCTTGGTAGGATACCGTTGGTTTGATACTAAAAAGATCACACCACTTTATCCCTTCGGTTATGGTTTGTCTTATACCTCCTTTGAATATTCCGGTTTAAAAACAAATAAGCCATCTTACACTGGGAATGAAACCATTACTGCAACTTTGAATATTGCTAATACAGGAAATTATACTGGAAAAGAAATTGTTCAGTTATATGCCAGCAAACAAAACTCTAAGATTGAACGTGCGGATAAGGAATTGAAAGCCTTTACGAAAGTACTAATTAATAAAGGCGGTAAAGCGGAAGTGAAATTAACCATCCCAGTTAAAGACTTGGCTTACTATGATACCAAAACAGATAAATGGATCGTAGAATCTGGGGGATATAAAATATTGGTAGGTAGTTCATCAGCTCAGATTAATCAAACAGCTACTATTACAATTCAATAGTATTTGTTGATTCAACATTCTACCAAGGAAACAGTCGCTAAATTAATTTAGTGACTGTTTATATTAGATCCGAATTAAGCAAAATTAATACTGTTCATACCAACTAAATTTTTCTTTTACAATTTGAGATTTCGCTTTCTTTAAGTATTCTAAAAAAGAGACAGAAACCGGTGAGTGTTTTTTTCCCTTTAGCCATATTAAACTCCAAGTAGTTTTTATGGGCATTCCTTTAACTGGTATGATTTGTAGTTCTTTATCGTGCAATTCATTTTTTATCCCAATCAGTGGCATAATAGAAAACCCCAAGCCAGCCAATATTGCTTGTTTTACCGCTTCATTGGTTGTTAGTTCCATTTTCTTTAAAACAGATAAACTATTCCGCTCTATAAACCCTTCCATCGTTTGCCTAGTGCCCGATCCTTTTTCACGAAAAATTAAGGGTAAATCTTGAAATAACTCTTTTGTTGGAATTCCCTTTTTGATTTTCGATTGCGTATTTCCAATAAGGTATAATTTATTTTGTAGTAAATCTAATTTCTCGATTTGCAGCGCTGTGGGTAAAATAGATACTAAGGCAAAATCAACTTCATTATTTTCTAAACTACTAATTACTTTATTTTTATTCGTTACATCCATCAGTAGTTCAATACTAGCATGCGCTTTGATAAAATTGGCCAAAAAGTATGGCATTACATATTTTTTGGCCAATTTTATCAAAGCGCATGCTAGTATTGAACTACTGATGGATGTAACGAATAAAAATAAAGTAATTATTTTCTAAACTACTAATTACTTTAT
>JAYUFN010000225.1:0-4823 GCA_043738705.1 Bacteroidota bacterium | reverse complement strand
ATGAAGTAGCTCCACGCCGCGAATTCATTGAAACACATGCGAAATACGCTAAAATCGACGTTTAATTTTAAAGTTGTAAAAAAATACATTTTAGATATAAAAAAGCGATCATTTACAGCAAATGATCGCTTTTTTTATGCAGCCATAGATGTGGATTAGTTGTGGTGCCCGTTTGCACCTTCATCTTAAAAAAATAGTTAGCTTGTGCTGTGTTACTAAGCTGATTATTCTCTAACAATTAAATTCTAAGAAAATGGACACTTCAAAAATGATCAAAGCATACTGCTTGAAGACTAAAGAAAAAAATGTACCGATGCAGGATGCCGTGGTTACAAAAACTGCTAAGGGCGGGTATATGGCCGGTGGTCATGATGGTAAAGGAAATAAAATGGCAGCAATTCTTGGAGAAGCAAAAGCTTTACAAGCAATCGCTGACGGTGTTGCCAAAAAAGGATTCTAATTAGATTAGAAGTCAAAAGTAAAAAGTAAAGAGTAAAAAGCCCGTATTAGTTCAGCGCTTTTACATTTGACTTATCTTTTGAATTTTTACTTTTGACTTCTGATATTTTACTTTTGACTTTTTACTTTTTCATGCATTCGTTCTAAAAACTGATGCATGGCGATCATGTCTTTTACACCGTCTACTACTAATAGAAATAATTTTCCAGCCTGTTTTAGTCTTGCTTTATTGGTTCCGGTTTGCAGAAAACTCAACACATTCTTAAATAACTCTGACTCGAAATAGGGAGAGTCGGGTCTGTTGATGAAATAACACCTAAGGGTATTTTCTTTCAAACTCATTTTTTCAAAACCTAACTGAACCGCTAGCCACCTGCATCTTACTGTGGTAAATAAGTCTTCTACCTGATATACCATTGGTCCAAAACGGTCGATCATTTCATGATAGAAAAGTTTCAAATCTTCCTCATGCTCACAACTATCCAAACGCGTATATAAACTCAATCGTTCAGTAATACTTTCCACATAACTATCCGGAATCAAAATTTCCAAATCCGTATCGATCGTACAATCTTTTACAAAGTCATCCTGTTTACTAATCTCTTCTTTAAATAAATCTTTGAACTCGGTTCGTTTCAATTCTCTAATGGCTTCTTCCAATATCTTCTGATACATTTCGAATCCAATCTCTGCCATAAACCCGCTCTGCTCCCCACCCAACATATTACCTGCCCCCCTGATATCGAGGTCGCGCATGGCAATTTGGAAACCACTTCCCAAATCACTAAACTGCTCAAGTGTTTGTAACCGTTTACGAGAATCAGTGGGGAGCGAACTCATTGGTGGCCCCAATAAATAACAGAATGCTTTTTTGTTACTACGGCCTACCCTTCCCCTTAACTGGTGCAGATCACTCAATCCAAAATGGTGCGCATTATTAATCATGATGGTATTTACATTCGGAATATCCACTCCGCTCTCAACGATATTCGTACACACCAGCACGTCGTATTTACGATCTATAAAATCGAGGATTCTTTCCTCCAACTCATTCCCTTCTAATTGTCCGTGCGCAAAACCGATACTTAGATCAGGGCATAGCCCTTGAATCATTGCACACATTTCTGGCAACCCCAATACCCTGTTATGAATAAAAAAAACCTGCCCCCCTCTTTCTGTTTCGTAATAGATCGCATCCCTGATAAAATCATCATTAAACATTTGCACTTCTGTTTGTATCGGCTGCCTGTTTGGTGGCGGCGTGTTCATGATACTCAAATCTCTTGCGCCCATTAAACTAAACTGAAGGGTACGTGGAATTGGTGTGGCAGTAAGTGTTAAGCAATCAACATTTGTTTTAAGGGTTTTTAATTTCTCTTTATGACCTACCCCAAATTTTTGTTCTTCATCAATCACCATGAGTCCAAGGTTCTTAAATTTTACATCTTTTCCCAGTAACCCATGTGTACCAATAATGATGTCGATCTTACCTTCTTCTAAACGTTGTAGTGTTTCCTTTTTTTCTTTGGCCGATTTAAAACGATTTATATAATCAACCGTTACCGGAAAATCTTTTAACCGATCAGAAAATGTTTTATAATGTTGAAAAGCAAGTATTGTAGTAGGCACCAACACTGCGGCCTGCTTGCCATCTACGCATGATTTAAACGCTGCACGAATGGCTACTTCTGTTTTACCAAAACCTACATCTCCACAAACTAGTCGGTCCATTGGCGAAGCACTCTCCATATCTTTCTTTACATCGGCAGTAGCTTTACTCTGATCGGGTGTATCCTCATAAATAAAAGATGCTTCCAACTCAGTTTGCATATAAGTATCGGGCGCATGCGCAAAACCTTGCTGTGCCTTTCTTTGCGCGTATAACTTGATCAAGTCGAAAGCAATTTCTTTTACTCTCGTCTTCGTCTTTTCTTTTAATTTATTCCAAACATCACTGCCCAATTTATTGATCTTTGGAACCGTCCCCTCTTTACCAGTATACTTAGCAATCTTATGTAATGAATTAATATTTACATATAGGATGTCACTATCCTTATAAATGATGCGTACTGCTTCTTGTATCTTGCCATTGATCTCAATTTTTTGAAGCCCACTATAGGTCCCAACACCATGATCCATATGGGTTACATAATCGCCGGGTTGCAGATCACGCAAGGTTTTCAGCGTAAGCGCCTTATTTTTATTATAAGCTTGTTTTACTTTGTATTTGTGATAGCGCTGAAAAATTTGATGATCAGTATAGCAGACCACCTTCAAGTCCTCATCGATAAATCCTGCGTGGATACTAGTTGCAATTGGTACAAACTGAATATCGGTTTGCAGGTCAGTAAAAATACTGCTCAACCGCTCTAACTGTCTAGGCTGGTCTGCAAAAATAAAAGTATCATACTTCGCCGTTTCATGTGCTTTCAGGTCTTTGATTAACAAATCAAATTGCCTATTAAAAGAAGGTTGTATTCGAGTATCAAACCCTATTTCATAATTAGCAAGATGTGGTTGATAACCAAATTCTACTATGTCACGTGATGCCAATTGGGCTTCAATCATTAACCTTTCAACGAAGTCATTCTTCGTTACAATTTTTACGATTTTGGTATCATCCTCTTCATTCGTATTGTTCATACGGTATCCGTCTTCAACCAAGCCCATAAAGCCTTCCAGCTCTTCTGCCTGTTGGTCGATCTTTCCCCCAATCACATCCCAATCTTTCAACCACACAACGGTATTTTGCGGTAAAAATTCGAGCAGGGAAACTTTTTCTGCACTATCGAATTGTGTTTCCACATTTGGAATAATATTAACCTGCAATAATTTCCTTTCGCTCAATTGAGTTTCCGGATCAAAGATTCGAATCCTATCTACTTCATTGCCAAACAACTCCACCCGATAGGGCTTTTCATTTCCGTAAGAATAAATATCAAGTATTCCACCACGTAATGCAAACTGACCTGGTTCGTAAACAAAATCTGTACGTTCAAATCCATACAGTACAAATAATTCCATCAAGTTATTGAGCTGTATGGTTTCGTTTACTTTAATGTGAATGATATTTCCAGTAAGAGTTTTAGGCAACACCACTTTTTCAAAAAGCGCTTCGGGATAAGTAACGATGATTTTTTTATTTCCTCCACCCGATAATTTTGTAAGTGCCTCTGTACGCAACATCACATGAGAACTATTTAAGAGGCGGAAATTTTTTCGATTTTTAAATGAGGAAGGGAAATAAAACAAGTCCAGTGCATGGGTCAAATTCTCCAGTGTATTATGGAAATAAGCAGCTTCTTCCGCATCATTCAAAACCACTAAATGATTTAGTTGTTGACAACGCTCATGCATAAATACAGCACTCACCATGAACTCGGCACTGCTTCCCTGTAAATTTTTTAGAAAAATCTTTTGGATATCATTCTCTTGTATTCTATCCACAATAGAAAGCCTGTCCGCCAATTGAAAAAGGCGGGGGGAATTCTGGTACTTCTCTAACAATACACCAATATTCATAAATACAAATCATCTCTTGCGGATTTTAACTGCCGCTCTTTTGAAAGGTTTGCAAAGATACAAATGCAACTAATAAGTAGCACCATTGTTTAAAGTCAATTTTACTTCTGTAAAATTTTCAACTAACACTTCAAATAATGCGATATTATTGTTTTGATCAAAAAGATTTGCATAAAAGTTTTCGCCTTGCTTAATAAAGAGCGAATATTTACCAACAGGTAGCGAGATATTGAATTTACCGTTACTATCCGTTTCAACAGAAGCAACCAGTTTCGTATTAATCAACGTATATAATCCAGAAATGGCAGATTTAGTAGTTTGTGAAAAGTGGGTACTATCGTAAATCAAAACTGTACATTTAATTCCTTTTAGAGGCTGAAGGTTTACCCCTTTCATGGGCATCCTATTTCCTTTGGCCTCCAAAACAATACCCGAAATACCTTGATCCTGTGGAATATTCTTGTTTAATTTTGGAGATCTACAACCGATGATTGTTAAACTAATAATAAATACAACAAAAAGAAAGCGTTTCATACTTCGTTTTTAAGGCTGAAAGTATCTAATTTAGTGAAGTCGCAAATAATACGGACAAACTCCGTATTCCTAAATATATAATTTAAAAGGTGCTATGAATAGATCTTTATTGTTAATTGTTTTTTTATCTCTTATTTCTATCGAAGGATTTTCTCAGTTAAGAACAAATCGCGAAATATTAGAGAGCGCTTCAAAAAAGCATCGATTGACCGAGAATATGAATTATGCCCAAGCATTAGTGATGGCTAAGAAGAAGGGCTGGAGCATTAGTATTACAACAAAAAATGGAAAAAAGGGATCACTGATTG
>JAYUFN010000224.1:0-4830 GCA_043738705.1 Bacteroidota bacterium | reverse complement strand
TCATAAATGTAAGAAATTGTTCCTTTTCCAGTGATAGAAATTGTTTGAGGCAGATTTAAATAATTATATGCAATGCTGCTAATGTTTTTGTTGGCATCGCTTATTAGATTTCCGTTAGCATCGTAGCTATAATCAGTAGAGGTTTTACTTCCCGCATTGTATTTAAAATCTCCTAATGTACTAGCATTGTCATTTGCGCCATCAGCCACTTGCTGTAATTTATTACTTCCACCTTGGTATGCATAGCTCAATAAATCAATTGGCACAGAACTTGTAGCACCTGGCTTTAATCCAAATTGGTTCATCGTTAATATGTTACCATTAGGGTCATAGCTCAAATTAGTGGCACTAAAATCTAATCCAGCATTTTTATTAAAAGATGACCCTGTGTATTGATTAAAGTCTGCATTAGTTAACCTGTTTACAGCATCATAACTAAAATCATATTTGCGGATCTGTCCGTCGTGTACACTTTTCCAAATGGTTCCTGTGATATTTCCATTGTATTGAATAGAGCTTGTCCAAGATGAGCCTCCAACTGTCGGGCTCTTATCATAGCCTAACTCAAACCCGAAGTAGTTTCCAGCTGTATAGCTAGGTGGAGTTGTAAAGGTTTCGCCACTATTATAGGCACTATTGGCCGTTGACAAGTCTCTAACAAAGGTTCTATTAATTCCTAATAACCAGCCTCTGATATTATAGTCATACGCTAAGGTTTCTAGGGGGCTAGTTGTATAATTACTGCCACTTTTAGTGTTACCAAGGTTTTTAGTTTTCAGCTGGCCAAGAACATCGTATTGTAAACTAGAAACATTATTAGGAGCAGTTAGTGCGTTGCTATTTACCAACGAATTCTGTACTTGTTTAGTGGTATTTACCAAACGATTCAAATAGTCGTAGCTCATTTTACTTACTGTAACAGTTGTTTGTGGGTTTGTTGTACCAGCTTTTTGTTGACTTTGAACAACGGTAAACGGTTGACCAGACCAATTGTATTCAGTAGTGGATACATCAACACCTCCCGTAATATTTTGACTCTGGGTTTGTATAACCTTTCCTTTATCATCATAGATCTGAGAACTATATAAGTATGTTGTTGGGTTATTATTATTCAAAACTTTCACCATTGTCCATGTAACTGCACCCATAATCGCATTGCTTTGTGTTGGCATTTGGGGGTATGGGAAATTGATATTACTTGTTGCAGTAAGATTACTGTTCCAAGTACTGAGTAAACTTCCTGATACACCACTTACTCCTGTATAATCGTCATAATGCGTTTGCGTTAATAGTTCAAAACCTCCAGCTATACTTGGATAAGATGTACTAGTATAAGCAGCAGTTAAATTAGCTGAAAAATCACCTGCAGATCCATTTAATAAACCCGTTTGTACAGGGCGGTTTAGATTGTCATATACCGTAACCATCCATGTATTCGGGCCACGCATATTGGCATCTTGAGTCATTACTAAACGATCTACATTATCATATACCATATATACCTCACCAGCACCCGGTACCTTTTTCATTACCATCCGGTTACGGGCATCATATTCGTACCTAAAACATTGTTCTGGAAGTAGCGTTGTTGTTGCGGTTAATGACCATCCATTACCTGTTAGCGTAGCTACTCCAGCAGGTTGTACTACACAGCGCAAATTTCCTAAATCATCATAGATATAATAAGTACAAAGCCAACCTGGATAACCGCTACCTGTTCCATTATCAGCTATTGCTGTTAACTGCACTTTTTTTAGAATCACTCTGCCATCAAAGTCTTTAAACTCCAATACTTGATGACCATTCTCATCTGTCGAACTATTTTTATACAATGTACCTGCAGGATATGCTCCATCCACTGCATAGCTACCAAATACGCCAATAACGCCACTATTGGTAACACTCCACATTTTAACATCGTCTGTAGGAGTATTGATCCAATAACCGGGTTGTACTCCCTTGCTACTACCTACCCAACTATTTCCTGGAGCCATGGATAATAGGGGTCTATTTAAGGGAGAAGCCTCATAGTTGATTTGTGTATGGGCATTTGATCCGGTTTCTCCTTGTCCTGCAATTGGACTACTGCCATTATAAAATAGAGGTTGCGCACTAAGTGCATCCGTTTTGTAACTACCATCATTGCTTGAAGCTGCATAGGCTAAGTAATTAATATTGTTTCTGCCAAATGCATCATAGTTTACGGCACTTACCAGATCAACCATATTGCCACTACTAGTTTCTAATGAACCTTGTCTTGCCACAGTTTGAATAGGCCTTCCTAATCCATCTATATATTGTGTAACTATCTTAACATCACTTATCGGTTTTGTAAGTAGCACATATGGATCATTTACCGGTGCAGTAGCATTCCAAGTTCGCACATAATTTACCTGCGCCTGCATGTTTTGGCCACAAAACAAAAATAGAAGTGCTAGTAAAAAAGCATACATATTTTTCATAAACAGATAGTTCAATTTTGCAAATGGTATTAGTCGGTATCTCTGAGAATCAGCATGTTAATTGTTTGACAGCAGATTCTTTTTTATAGTTTATAATTCACTTTTAATGGAATGATAAATGGATTGGCCGTTGGCATTATCCCATTTATAAATTTTAAATAGCACTTCCCTTTATCATCTATTCGCAATGAGTAACTTTCATTTAATAATTTAAATGGTAAGTTTTGAGAATTGCTTGGCTGCAAAGGCTGGTATTTTATTTTGCCTACCAATTGCTCTTGTTTCCAATCAATAGTTCCATCATGCTGCAAAATGAGTTCCACTTGGGCACTGTCTTTTTGGTAATTGCTGATGAAAGAATTGAACAATTGCCAACCATCTTTTTTATTGGGAGAAAAACGGCTGCTATCTGCTGCTGCAATTGCTTTACTATGATCTTGTGCTTGCACATTTTGAGGTAAAACAAAACATAAAATCATGCTACAAAAAAATGTTACTATATAAAAGGTGCGTTTCATAATTATATTTTTTAAAGACTATAAGATAGATTGATACTAATAGTCGAATAAGTGTTTAACGAAGCTGAGCCGTAAGCCATTTGCGCATAAATCATTCCACCTGCATAGACCGTGATTGTCCAGTTTCTGCCTCCCGCATAGGTTGAAAATGTTCTTGTTCCAGAAGGTCTACAACCACTTCCAATAGTAGCAATTTGATACATCGTACCTGCGTTCATAGCACTCATGGTTGGATAGAATACGATATAACCGCTTACCGAAGTACCAGTATTATTCACACTGCTAGTCGCACTACTATACCCGTAATTCATTGTTATGGTACAAGGTGTTGAAGTAGGTGGAGGTGGTGCGCTAATTGTATAAGATGTTGCGTAATTATATTCGTATTTTTTTAGAATATTTTGATCTTTATCACGGATAAGACTTAATCTTCCCAACCCATCATATTCAAAATATGTAGTTCTACCAGCGGGATCTGTTTGAGAAGTCATTCCTACTAAAGGCGCATAGGTGTATGTTGTAACAAATGCATTAGTGAGATTTGTCCTCAGATTATTTAAAACCGAACGCATGGATGCATCATTTGAAACAGCTCCATCAATTAGGTATTGAGGTGCATAGCTATTTACAACTCCATATGGAATATTCCCAACAACTTTTGCTACCGGATACATATTATTATAGCCCCACAAATACACTTCTTTAACATCATTTGTCTTCCGCATTTGTTGGATATTCCCATAGACATCATACAAATCAAAATTGGCCCTGGTTTCAGGCGAATTAGAACCGATTTGCTGTTGAATATTTGATAACAAGTAATTATTACCAGTAAATGCTGCATAATTATTTGTTTGATAAAAAAGTGGGCTGCTTTTAGTAGTATTAGTTTTTGTAGTAGTAATTACCTTATTGAAAATATGATTACTCGTCATATCAGGATAAGGTATAGTCGCTGAATTATAAGGGTAAGTATATGCTGTTGTAATAACTTCATTCTTACTATTAGTTGTTTGACTTTGAGAAACTTGGAGATGTGTTACATCGTCATAAATATTGCTATTAACTATTGAATTATACCTTGTTTGATCGTTTTGATCATATGTGATAGTAGTATCTGCCACTAGCTTATTGTCACCACTAACAACTTCATAATTATTGTACTTATAGGCATAACTGTCTGTTCCCATACTTGTTACAGGGTCGCCACAAAGGGTGCCAAAATGCAATCCGGCATAGCCTTCTACTATATCTGTTTTCAAAACAACTAACCCAATTCCACCAACTGTATTATAAAAGGGGAAATACTGATACCGCTTTCGATTTTCTACTACTTTACTATAGGTATTGTCTGCATTTTTTCTAAAATCCGATTTATTAGTTAATAATCCTCTCTCAAATTGATAAGACCATAATACGGGTTTATTATATCCGATAATATTCTGGCTCAAGTCCGCTTTATCTGAAAATTGGTAGGTTGTTTTACCTGAATTAACAATTCCATCTCCAATATATTCTGTAACAAAAGGATATGCAACTGAAGATCCATCATAGGGCTCTAAATCATAAGTAGGATTGCTAAAATAAGTCCTAGTAGTTTTTTGTCCTTCTCCTCCACAACCATAACTTTGCAGTGATGATAATCTTCTTACATTTTGTATTGTAACATACAAATGATCTTCTAAAGAAAAATTTCTTCTGCCATAACCTGATTCATTTATGCCATATTTATATGTTTTTATTATAGGAATTGAAGCGTTATCTGTATAACTTTTTATTGTTTTAATTCTTAAGCCCCCTGCATATTTTGCGTTACCAATATCATCTAAATATTGATTGGTTTCATATTC
>JAYUFN010000223.1:0-1698 GCA_043738705.1 Bacteroidota bacterium | reverse complement strand
GTATTAAGTAATGCCAAGATTGATTCAGGCAAAATAATCAGCCAAACTTGGAAATATAGTGACGGAACTACCACCTCGGGTCTCTTATCAAATCACTCCTTTTTATCTGCAGGCAACTTTTCTTTAACTCTTATTACTACTTCTGATAACGGTTGTATTGATAGCTTCACAAATCCTATCACCGTTTTTCCACAACCAATTGCATCTTTTGTTATACCTGCAGATCAATATTTTATAGGTAATAATTTCAATTTTTTTTCCAACAGTTTAGTTAGTTCAGGATTGGTCAGTTCTCAAACCTGGAACTTTGGCGATGGCAGTTCGGCAACTGGCAATTCTGTTTCGCATAGTTATGTTAAAGCTGGCAATTATCAGGTATCCCTGAGTAGTACAACAGATAAATCCTGTTGGGATAGTATTAGTGCAACACTACATGTGCTTTCTCAATCTATATCAGCACTCTTCAATACTCCGACAGCACAATGTTTATCCTACAATATATATAATTTTAAAAGTAACTCTTCCGCTATTGGTAGTAGCATTATTCAATATCAATGGAATTTCGGTGATGGTGCAACCGGATCCGGAATAAATACAACACATACTTACACTGCATCTGGCAACTATAAAGTAAAACTAATAGTTACTAGCAACTTAGGAATTAAAGATAGTAGCGAAAAAAATATAACTGTTTACCCGCAACCTAGCGTTGATTTTGTAGCACCTGCCGAACAATATTTTGTAGGAAATATTTTTAGCTTTAATACTACTAATGGGAATTTAGCTGGAATAAATATTTCAACTACTTGGAACTTTGGTGATGGCAATAATGCTGCTGGCTATCATGTATCTCATTCGTATACAAAATCAGGTCTGTTCGAGGTGACATTATTTGGTTTATCTGATATGGGTTGCAAAGATAGTATCACCCATCAAGTGATTGTTAATAAACAATCTTCCGAAGCAATATTTGTTACTCCTAATGCACACTGCTTGACTGATAATATTTTCAGCTTTAATAGTCGCGCAAAAGTCTCTTCTGGTTCAATTATAAAAACTGCTTGGGATTTTGGAGATGGCGCAACAGGATATGGACTAAATGTTACGCACAGTTATACAGCAGCAGGATCTTATCCTGTTATATTAATCATAACCACTAATACAGGTTTGACCGATAGCGTAGCGCATACTATTTATATTTACCCACAACCAATTGCATCTTTTATTTCTCCCGCAGAACAATTCCTGAAGGGAAATCATTTCAATTTTATTTCAAATGGATCTATCAGTCAAGGTACCATTAATACCAATAAATGGCAATTTGGTGATGGAACAAGTGATAGTGGTTTCACTACTAATCATACTTATGCTAGTTCAGGAACTTTCGATGTAATGCTTCAAACAATTAGTGATTTTGGTTGTGCAGATAGTGTGGTTCATCCAGTAACCGTAAACAGACAAACTACAGCCGCAATTTTTGTTACTCCAGAAGCACATTGTTTATCGGATAATCTTTTCAACTTTACAAGTAATGCAATTGTGTCGGCAGGAACTATCGTTTTACATGAATGGAATTATGGTGACGGGAATACCGGATCTGGCCTTAATGTATCACATAGATACACTAGTGCTGGTACCTACCATGTAAAACTGATTACAACAACTAATACTGGAATAAAAGATAGTGTATTGCACAGT
>JAYUFN010000222.1:0-1707 GCA_043738705.1 Bacteroidota bacterium | reverse complement strand
AGCATGTTTAGCCTTGAAATTAAAATCGTGATCGTCTGTTCCTGGAGTAAACCGAATCTCTTTCACTTCGCTTTGCTTGGAATTGGCTTTCATTTCCTTCTCTTTCTTCTTCTTCTCGTAAAGGAACTTTTTATAGTCAATTACTTTACAAACTGGAGGATCTGCAGTTGGAGAAATTTCCACTAGGTCCAACTCTTGTTCCTGAGCAATTTTTAAAGCTTCTGTAGTTGAAATTACGCCTACTGTAACATTGTCGCCTACTAAACGAACCTGTAAAGCGCGGATTCTTTCGTTGATACGATGTTCAGGCTCTGGTTGCCTGTTAAACCTGGGGTTGAATCTTCCTCCGCCTCTTGGTGGTAATGCCATTAAAACTTGTTTATTGAATAATTGATTTCATGTAAAGATATATATAAAGCTGCTAATCTACTGATTTACGATTTTCTATTTGGTCTACCACTAAATCAATAAACGCTTCCACCGATTGTGTTCCGGTATCTCCTTTGCCCTGTCGACGGACAGATAACAGATTTTCGGCAACCTCTTTTTCGCCAATAACAAGCATATAAGGAACCCGCATTAATTCAGTATCTCTGATTTTTTTTCCAATCTTTTCACTTCTATCATCTACTTCAACACGAATACCAGCTTTGCGCAACTTTGCTTTCACTGTATTTGCATAATCCATGAACTTGTCGCTGATAGGTAATATTTTTACTTGTAGCGGCGCCAACCAAACAGGAAATTTACCAGCATAATGTTCGAGTAGGAATCCGATAAATCTTTCGTGAGTTCCTAATGGTGCTCTGTGAATGATTAAAGGTGTTTCAGCCAAATTTTCTTTATTTGTAAATTCTAATTTGAATCTACGACCCTGTGCAAAATCCACCTGATTGGTTGCAAGCGTAAATTCACGACCAATTGCACTCCATATTTGTACATCAATTTTTGGTCCGTAGAAAGCCCCTTCATCCGGCACTTCTACATAAGGCGTGCCTGTTTCTTTCAATACTTGACGAACCATTTCTTCTGTTTCTAACCATAGTTCAGGCTCATCAATATATTTTTTTCCAAGCTTTGCAGGATCGTGCAAACTTAAGCGCATCACATATTTATCGATTCCAAAAATGTTGAAATATTTTAAATACATTTCATTCACTGCACGGAATTCCTGCGCAAATTGTGCTTTGCTACAATAGATATGCGCATCATTCATGTGGAGACAACGCACCCGCATTAACCCGAATAATTCACCACTCTGCTCATATCGATAACAAGTACCATATTCTGCTAAACGTAATGGCATATCCCTGTAACTACGTAACTCTGCAGAAAATATTTTGTGATGGTGAGGGCAGTTCATTGCTTTCAGATAATACTTTGTACCATCTAACTCCATTGGAGGATACATACTATCTTGATAATAAGGAAGGTGACCACTAGTGATATATAAATTTTCTTTAGCAATATGTGGAGTTACCACTCGCTTATATCCAGCAACTTCTTCTGTTTCCTTTGCAAGCTTTTCTAATTCTTCTATAATGATGGTGCCATTTGGCATCCACAGAGGCAATCCAGGTCCAACATCATCGTCCATGGTAAAAATACCTAGTTCTTTTCCTAGTTTGCGATGGTCTCTCTTCTTGGCTTCCTCTAGCATCAACAGATATGCCTCTAATTCTTGCTTATTAGGAAATGTAATGCCAT
>JAYUFN010000221.1:0-13393 GCA_043738705.1 Bacteroidota bacterium | reverse complement strand
TAAAAGATAAAATAAATCGTTCAGCAAGATTTAGAACAGTGGTATCACTTATTTGGCAAGACAAGGAATATTTGTTTGAAGGTGTTTGTAATGGGTCGATCATAAAATTTCAAAAAGGGCTGGAAGGTTTTGGTTACGACTCAGTATTTATTCCAGACGGGGCTGATAAAACATTTGCTGAAATGGGTATAGATGAAAAAAATCAATACAGTCATCGTAAAAAGGCAATCGCAAAACTCATTGAGTTTTTAATAGAAAAAGTATCATGAACCGAATCAAATTAAATCTACCAAAAAGTTTTTCATTCCAGACAGAAATGCAGATCCGGATCACAGATTTAAACTACGGAGGGCATGTAGGGAACGATGTTTTTCTGTCGTTGATACAGGAAGCACGTCAAGAGTTTTTAAACCAATTCGGATATGGCGAATTAAACTTTGCAGGTTATGGTTTAATTATTGCAGACGTTGCCATTGAATATAAACATGAATTAAATTATGGTGACAAAATAAAAATAGCAGTGGGTGCTGTCGATTTTGACAAACTGGGATTTGATCTGTTTTATTTGATTGAAATAATCAAGGCAGATGGTAATATAATTGCAGGAAAAGCTAAAACCGGAATGATCTGTTATGACTATGCAACAAAAAAGAAAAAAAGTATCCCTGAAGAGGCATTGACGAAATTAAATACTAACCAATAAAAAATACTACCCAATTGGAAAATGTAGTTGCACGAACAATAAGCTTAAACCCCAAACTGTTGCAAATGATGATTCAAATGTTTGTAAAACATATTGTTCCATTCGGTTTTATTTAATGAACCGAATGATAAAGATTCTTTTCCCTCAAAATAAGACTCCCCTAATTCTTGTGTCTTAAATATATAGTTGACCAATCTTTCTTTTTCTATGGCAAAATCTTTATCGCTTTTTATAATAAAAGCAGGAGCAGTTTGAATACTTTTCTTATACGGGGTTTCGTTAACCACTGATTTTTTTACCAATAGTTTCAAAATGAATTTCAGATAAGCATTTGGAGCTGGATGAATATTTTCATAAGCCATTTCATACGTAACATTGCAATGGGCTAGCATTTGAGCAACCGACATTTTACCCCATAAACCTTTTGTGTCAGGCGTTAATTGACCAATACGATTAATTATTTCACTAGAATCTGTAAGCCTAAATACATTGTTCATAATTAAATGTTTGAGGTTGTTCTGGCAGTTGGTACATCTCGGCTTTGGTAAAATCAACTAATTTAACTTCCGTTTTATTATTGCAGGCAAAAATATCAAAAAAATACTACATAATGCAACGGCAAATAATAGTCTTTGAGTTAGCTTCATAAATAGCCGTGTTGTAAATTGAGTTTAGATTAATTCGTTCCAAATTCTCCAGCTTTCTTCTGCCTGAAGTATTAGCATCTCGTAACCGTTTTGAATACTGGCACCCTGTTGTTTTCCAAGCGTTAAAAACCTTGTTTCAATGGGGTTATATATCAGGTCAAATAAATGATGCTGTTCTGTAATAAACTGAAACGGAATGTCAGGGCAAGCATCCAGTTTCGGATACATGCCTAATGGGGTTGTATTTATGATTAGTTGGTGGGTTTCTAAAATATCTTGAGTTAAATCACTGTACCTGATTGCTTTTTCTGAAGTATTTCTTGATACAAATTGATAAGAAATGTTAAGTTGCTGGAAAACATATTCAACGGCAGCAGATGCACCACCAGTGCCTAATATCAAAGCTTTTTGGTGAACTGGTTTTAAAAAAGATTGTAATGATTTTTGAAATCCTACGATGTCTGTGTTGAAGCCTTTTAATTTACCGTCAATGATTTTTACACAATTACAGGCACCCATTTTTTTAACGGGTTCTGATAATTCATCCAGAAAATAAAGTATTGATTTTTTATATGGGATAGTGATATTGAAACCTTCTAATGCCTTTTTGTTAAAGATTATTTCATTTAAGCCATTTATATCAGGTATAGAAAAATTTTCATACACACAGTTTTCAACTCCTAGTGTACGAAATTTTTCAGTAAAATATTTCTGTGAAAAAGAATGTGTTAAGGGAAAACCTAGTAATCCAAAATAACGCATCAGTTTGGTTTATTTATCAAGGTATAAAGTAAAGGTATCTCCCCTCAGTCCAATACGCATTGCTTCAAGTGCTAGCATTTCACTTGGAGCGATATTTCCGAGATTCACATTACAACCAATCAATTCTAAAAAATATAATTGTTGCGCTTTTTGCGGTGCTTCCCAAATTATTTTTTCTGCAGGAATTTGAGTTAGAATTTCCTGAACCAATCCTTCACGAACCTCTCCGCTTCCTCTGTAAATACCAACATTACCAGCTTCGCGTGCCTCAGCAATTACATATGAAGAACCTGCTTCTAGCTCTGCACGCATCAGCTCTATCCATTTATAAGGTGGAATAATATGAGCTGCGTCTTTGCTTCCAACTTCACTCAACACGGTGGCATATTTGGTTAGTTTCTCAATATAACCACACTTCTCAGGGTGGGGGATGCTGATAGATCCATCACTTACTTCTACATATTTGATTCCGTAATCCTTGCAAATAGCAATATAATCCTCGAACTGATTTCTAATTAAAAAAGCCTCGAAAAGTGTGCCCCCGAAGTATACCGGAATATCATATGACTGATATGCTTCAATTTTCTCTCTAAGATTGGGTGTTACATACGCAGTTCCAAATCCAAGTTTAACTATATCAATATGCGGACCAGCAATATTTACAAAATTATGTACCTCAGGAATACTTAGTCCTTTGTCCATTACCATTGTAATACCGTGTGCTCTAGGTTTCTTAATACGATCAGGTATCTGTGTAAGATTAAAATTCATTTCACTATATTTTCGGGAGCAAAAGTAGGTTAAACGAGCGACTTATTTAGTCAAGGCCTTCGCAGTTTTCATTAAGTTTAGTTATATTTTCCTTCCTTTTTTATAACGAGCTACGATATCCACTACCTGGTTATTTTGTAAAATAGAAGGATTTAGTTCGATAAATTTTTTAAGCAGCTTCGGAGCTTTTTCCATTGCAATTTCTAACTTCAATAGTCCCTCTTTAGTTTTGCCATTTACAAAAAGTGCCATGCTCTGATAAAAAAGAAATATTGGCTTTCCATCTGTTGCTTTCATTGCAGCAAGAGATTGCGCCATTGCTTCTTCATAGAATTTGCCTTTCAGTAAACAACCTATTAGGGCTTCCCAGCCAGCTACATTTTTTTGTTTTTGACGAACAACAACGCTGAAATATTGAATTGCCTCTTTGTATTGCGCTAGGTTCATTCTGCATTCTCCCATAGCAAGATTATATTCTGCAATATTTCGTTGTATGCGCATTGCATTTTCCAAATGCTTTAAAGCGCTCTGCCACTGTTCTTCTAGCATATAAGTTACTGCTATTTTATAGTGCAGCTTACTATCTTCCGTATTTAAGTGTACCGCTTTTTTATAATGAAAGCGCGCCTGTGCATAATTGCCCAGCCTATGAAAACAATGTCCAATGGCTTCATATATTACATCTTCCGGGCGTGATAATTCAAGTACTTTTTCCAATACTTCTATGGCTTCTTTATATTTGCGTAAACGTAAATAAGCATCCCCCATATTCCGATATGCATAGTCGAATTTTTCATCAATGGCTACTGCATATTGGTAAGCATCGATTGATTTTTCGTACAGCTTAAGTCCCTGAAACGCGGCGGCCATATTAAACCAGGCTAATTCGTTATATGGAAATTCATCAATTATTTTCTGGTGTACGTGGATACTTTCTTCGTTTCTTCCGGTAAAATCAGTCCAAAAACAGATCTTATATAAAGCTTCCTCATTGTTCGGCTCCTCTTCCAAAATCAATTTTAAGCAATCAAATACCTTATCAAATTCCTCATAGTCATCGTAAACATCGGCTAGTTCGAACAACAAGTCCAGACGTTCCTCTCCTTCAAACAATGACAAAGCTGCCTCTAAAAGTTCAACTGCCTTTGCCTGCTGATCGAGTGCTAAATAGGCATCCGTCTTTAATATATATAGATTAACATCATTACTATCGAATAATTCTGCCGTTTCGAGAATATTTAGCGCTTCCTGATATTTGCGGGTGGCAAGTAATAAATCGGCCATTTTGATCATCAGCATGGAGGAGTATGGAAACTGTTCTAGGGCTATTTCAGCGGCTTCCATAGCTTCTGAGAGATCATCTTTTTCGTCGTAATAGTCGATAATTCTCTCAAAAGCATCTTCTTCAAGGAAAGAATGGCTCATCCCTTGCTTGAGATTTTGATATTGCATCAAGAGTTCTTTGAGTTCCTCTCGGTCTTCGCGGTATGGATTTTCCCTCATTGGACTATCGGTTTATTGAATATAGAACTATTTTTTACTTTTTTTCAACTCTCAGGCAACTTTTTTCTAATTCTTGCGTCTTATTAATTATATGTGAATTCACATATAATTGGGAAAATAAATTACCTTTGAGTAAATGAGAACGAAGCACACCATACAAAAACTAACCTTTTCTATCATCTTGATGATGGTTATACAGGTTGCTTTTGCTGCTTTTTCTTTTACCGGAATCGCAGATGAGCGTGCTAAGAATAGTAAATATTCGCTAAAAAATCTGAGTAGTTTGTCTCATAAGAGCGTAACTTATTCTTCAATGAAGTCAAACCTTCAGTTCAAAGGAGCGCAAATTTTAGCTTCAACTGATTCCCAAAACAGTGCAGAGATGAACTCGATGTTGAGCTTTGATAATGGGAACGCCACTTTTGTTTATCCCTACAAATTCAAACTTAAGATTCCTACCAAGTTTAAAACTCCAGTTGCGCTTCACCACTAATTCAACAAACGATAACCGCTGGTTGGAACATCATATTTCGAGGCTAATACTGGGCTTAGCGTAATTTTTATTGCCTTATAAGTAACAACAGTACCATCTGTTTCTTTTTCCTGAAACTCAAGCACAAAACCTGGGATATCTTTAAACTGATATTCGAATTCTTTGACAGATGGAGTTATCGCAGTGGCATAGTACACATTAAATACAGTGCTGTCTTTCAATGAAATCAGCACTTTCTTGCACTCATATCCAAGGATTGTTTTCGTGCCACTTAACTGTTGAATATTCAAGCCTTCATATTGTTTGTTAGCCAATTTCCAAGCAGTTTGGCTTAAGCGGGTCATGAATTTATTATTCCCAAATTCCTTTAAAACAACTGCAGTACCATTTGATTTATCGTAGATTACAGATTGTGTTAAAGTAGGACTTATCAAATCAACTCGGCTATCATTTCCTTTAATATAAACCGTTTTAGAGCTTTGTTGTATTGCATTTTGTACGTCCTTGTCGACCTTAGTTTCCGTAAGTATGATTTGAAAGTTAACGGTACATTCTGCCACAACCTTTTGTTGAGCAGCGCCCTTTGAATATAAAAAAGTTAAACCCATTATCAATCCAATAATTGGTTTCATAGCATTGGTTTTACTTGTTATGATCAGCAATAATAAAGAAAGCCCTCAGAAAAACTGAAGGCTTTTGTAAAATAATTTTTATTTTTTCTTTTGAGTACGATCTTTTAAATTTTGTACTTTTTTATTACTGTCCATCATCTGCTCGTATTTTTCTTGCCATTTAGTTTTGGTTTTTGGAGCCTTTCGTTTGATCTCAATTTTAGCAAGAATCTTATCATGATCAATGATATAGTTCTGAATCACAAATTGCAATCCTAATGTGATCAAATTCGAAACAGTGTAGTACCAAGTTAATGCCGATGGTAATCGATTAAAAATAAATAAGAGCATGAAAGGGAAAATATATGGCATGTACTTCAATGCAGGGTTGTCCTGTGTAGGAGTCATACTCATATTATAAATTGAAATCAAGAAACTCGTAAGCACCGCAGTGATTGTAAACAAGCTGATATGATCACCAAATCCCATAGGTACATTGAAAGGTAGTTTTGCAATTACATCATAAGACGATAGATCCTGACTCCATAAAAAGGCCTGACCTCGTAGTGCAATATTCGAGTTAAAAAAACTATACAATGCAAAGAATATAGGAATCTGTAAAAGTGCTGGAATACAACCACCAAGAGGGTTTACACCGGCTTCCCTGAAGAGTTTCATCTGCTCCATTGCAAACCCTTGTTGATCCTCTCCAAACTTCTTTTTAAGTATATCTAGTTCAGGACGTAACACTTTCATTTTGGCGCCGCTCAAATAACTACTATATGTTAATGGAGCCGTAAACAACCGAATAAATAAAGTCAGCAACAAAACTACCCATCCGTAATTCTTCACAAAACCGCCAAAGAAATTAAATACATTTAGGATGATATATTTATTAATTGGTCGAACAAATGAATACATATCCCTACCAAGGTTTACAATTTTTTCCATTTCGGGAGCTTGCTTCCTCAAAACATTATAATCACTTGGACCATAATATAATTGGAGTGGAACTGAAACCGAAGTAGTAATCGGCAATTTCATTTGTAATGAAGCGTCTACTGTAGCAAGTTGAGTACTAGAATCTGTTTTGCGCGCCCAGTTTACATTACCTGATGCAAAACTGTTTTTTGAAATCAAGGTTGTATTAAAGAATTGTTGAACAACACTTAACCATTGTACTGGTTTTTCAAATTTGCGTTCAGTATTAGAAGAAATGTAATCAAAATCATTCCCCTCAGAAAAACAGATATTCGACATTTGACGCTCATAAACAGCAGTTCTTTCTTGCTGTTCTGTAGTGGCGTGCCATTGCAAATTCAGTTGCCCCTGGCTTAATAATTTGTCTGCACCAATTAAATTCAAATTCCAATCAATCATATATTCTCTTGCTTTGATCGTATACTCATGCACAATACTTTCTCCATTTTGAGCTTGTATAGTAAATCGGATAGATTGACTGCCATCTGCATTTTTAACAATCGCTCCAGGGGTAAAAAACAGTTCGGCAGTTTGTGCCGATTGATTTAATCCAGTATTTACAGCATAGCTTATTTGATCGGTACCTCCGGAAAGCGTTACTTGCTGCCCGTTGTGAGATTTGTATTTTTTCAACATCACACTGTAAACTTTACCACCCTTATTTGAAAAGTTTACTTTCATCACTTCATTCTCAATAGCAATCATTTGTTCTGAACCAGTAGCTGCGGTTGTAAAATTTCCAGCAGCAGAAACTCTGAAAACAGAATCTCTTTTAATTGAATCTATTTTTGCTGTAACAGTATCCATCACTTTCATCCTAGTGGCTGCAATACGCGCAATGGAATCTTCCTGCTTTTTTTTAATTTCTACTAAAGCAGTTTGTTGTTTATTGTTATACCAGAAGTATAAAAAAAACAAAATACCCAGCAACACAAAACCAATTACCGAATTCTTATCCGTCTTCATATCAATTTTTATTGAGCGGCAAAGGTAGTATTTGCATTTTAGATTGAGAATCTGGAATTTTAAAAATATTATTGCGTTAAAATAGGTTTAAAAAGGGCTGATTTAGTTATTATATGGTATTTTCATCGTTCCTTTATCCTTTACCACTTCAACCAAGGGCTTTCCCAACTTCCACCATCACATTTCAATTTTTTAATATGCAGGAAAATACTAGCCGTATTATCCCGGGTTATATTTATACCCCTGGGTGGTTTACTAAGTTTTTGTGGTGGTTGTCAACTGCTGAATCAGAATTATTAAAAGATTGTGTGATCGACAGGAACCGATATTCTATAACCGGAATGACCGTACTTGGAACTTGGTTATTTGCAACCCTAGCTTGGACTTATTTTTTTAGCACATTAGTTGGCAATATTTTCATTGCATTTGGCCTTGGTATTTTCATGGGTGGTATTATCTTAACGATTGATCGCTCTTTGATTAAAGGTATTAGTAGCACTAATAAAAACAAACTAGTGCCTATTTCATTTCGAATAATGTTAGCGCTTACGATAGGACTTTTTATGGCACAGCCTGCATTGTTGTATTTATTTGATAAAGAAATTCATGTTCAGATATCACTCGATAACGAAAAACGAAAAAGAGAAAAAATCCAGACTCAGGATAGTGTCTATGGAATGATGAAACAAGAATTGATAAAACAAAGAACCCAATTGCAAAATCGGTTACTGGCAAAAGATGCAGAAGTGTCAACGGCAAGACTAGTTTTTATCGCTGAAACAGATGGTACTGGAGGCAGTAAAAAGATAGGATTAAAAGACATCGCAAAAGCAAAAGAAACGAGCTACTTAAAATTGTGTGCAGATTATTCGACAATGCAACAAGATCTCAATCCGCTAGTACGATCAACAGATAGTAGTTTGCAAATAATTGATGCAGGAATCATGAAAGAACAAAAAGCTTTTGAAACACTGCTCAACGATGGCTTCATCACTAGAATTGAAGCATTAAGTAATTTAATAAAAAATAGTACTGCGGCGGCTTTCAGATATTACTTATTGGTTGTTATTTTGATCCTAATAGAATTGATGCCGGTAATTGCAAAGACTTTACTTCCTTCCGGCACTTATGATGAACACACAAAGCTTCGAGAAGAATATGAAATAAAAAACCTCCAGCAACTATATAAAAAAGCTACTGATAACTTAACTAAAAATTAGTTGAAAAAAATTATTTAGCGCCGCTTATACAGTTTCTTTTTAAATAGTCGGTATACAATTGAGATAAGTGTGTAAATGTTCCAGCACCCTCTGAAATACTATGTGTTCGATTTGGATAACTCATCATTTGAAACTGCTTACCATTTTTTATTAGTTCATTTACTAGCATTTCCATATTTGAATAATGTACGTTATCGTCGCCTGTTCCATGGATCAGCAGGAGATTCCCCTTGAGATTTTTTGCATAAGTGATAGGAGAACCTTTGAGAAATCCTGATTTGTCTTCTTGAGGTAATCCCATATAACGTTCTTGATATAAATTATCATATGTCAATTGATTTGCCACCCCTGCAATAGCAATTCCTGTTTGATAAATGTTGGGATATTGGAACATGAGATTTTGTGTAGCCGAACCTCCCCCACTCCAACCCCAAACCGCAACCCTTGTAGAATCTAGATACGGTCGTTTCAAAATTTCTTTAGCAGCCAATGCCTGATCGCGAATATTAACCTGACCAATTTTTTTATATATAGACTTGCGCCACTCTCTTCCCTTTGGCACTGGAGTTCCTCGATTATCAACTGAGATATAAAAATACCCATCCGCCGACATATCACCTCTATATAAAAAATTGTAACCTTCCCCATATTCGTCCTTCACCGTTTGCCCCCAAGGTTCTGTATATACATAAAATACAACGGGATATTTTTTGTTAGGATCAAAATTATTTGGCTTAACAATCCATGCATCCATGGTTACTCCCTCCGAAGTTTTTACCGTAAAAAATTCGATATTTGATTTGGTTTTGTCAGCCATTAAAACTGCTTTATTCACTTTATCACCATCAATAGAAATATGCCCAGGAAGTTTCACCCATTCAGAAACATTGGGTGTATAGTAGTTAGAAAATTTATGTTGCGCATAAATACCATTCGGAGAAAGTTCATAATCATTTGTACCCGTTTGGTTTGCGGGAGTAACCCTTAGCGGAGTGCCTGTTCCATCTAATTTTGTTTTGTATAGATATTTTTGAGTTGCATTTTCGGGCGAAGCTTCAAAATACAGCCAACCATTTTTTTCATCGATAGCTGAAATTTTCATTACATCATATTTCCCATTAGTGATTCTTTTCTCCGATCCACCATCCCTCGCAATCCTATAAACATGTCTCCATCCATCTTTCTCGCTAGCCCATAAAAATTCGTTCCCATTATTTATCCAGTCCCATCCACCATAAGAATATTTTTCATCCCATAAAGCCTGAATATCTATCCACGCAGAATCTTCTTCATGATAAATCGATGAAACTTTAGTGCTGTTTACATCGCATAATAAGATCGCAGTTTGATTTTGTCTTCTGTTTAAATGCTGTACAATTAATTCGCTACTATTTGCAGCCCATTCCATTCTCGGCAAATATGTTTGGAGATTAGTATCTGTTGGAATATCCATCCACTTTGTTTTCGGATTGGCAATTGAAACTACTCCAATTTTAAACGGTGATGGCTTTTGTCCAGCTATTGGATATTCTACCGGTATAGCAAATGGATAGCTGGAATCGGTATTATTGATCATCAAATGATCTTTGGTAATCTTTGCATCCATTTGCCAGTAGGCTATTTGTTTACTATCAGGGCTCCATCTGAATCCGTCCCTACAAAAAAACTCTTCCTCATAAGCCCAGTCAAAAGTGCCATTTATTTTTTTTCTATTTCCCCCAGAAGTGAGCGCGATTATTTTTCCAGTATTGATATCCTCCGAATAAATATTAAACGCACTAACGTATGCCAGTTTTTTATTGTCGGGCGAAAATTTAGCAAACATCAATGATGACTCAGGTTTTCCTTTTCCAATTTGTTTTAATTCGTTGGTGGTAAGATCTAATAACCAATAGTCGCCCCTTGTATCATAACGCCATACTTTTTTTGTATTGGTATAAATCAACATCTTAGCTTCATCCCCCGACAAAATAATATTCCTTACAACTAAGGGCTTTTCGGCATCAACTGGCGTAATTTGTTTCTTCGTAACTATCACCCATTTTTTATTGGTAGTTAGATCGGTGTAAGCAATTTCACCTGATTCAATCGTATAATAGCCATTACCATTTTTACTCCAATTAATGCCGCTTGGCGGTTGTGCCTTAAGTATCCCTAAAGATAAAATACATACAAAAAATATTAGGCCGATTTGTTTAAAAAAAATCATACAAATAAGATTAAGAATATGAAATTACTAAACAAATTGAGTTAATACTATTTGAGTTGATGAACGGGCTAATTAGTAAACTAAAAATCCCGGTGTAAAACTACCCGGGACCAAGTTTAATATCTGTCTCAACTATACTTGTACTGATTTCTTTTTATAAGTATTAATTTTTTCATTATATTTTTTTGCTGCTGCAATAAAGCTTACAAATAGTGGTGCAGGGTTTTCTACAGAGCTCTTTAATTCAGGATGATATTGTACACCAATGAAGAAAGGGTGTGAAGGAATTTCAATAATTTCTACTAAACCTGTTTCTGGATTCATTCCACTTGCAATCATCCCATTTTCCTGAAACTGTTCGAGATAATCGCTATTGAATTCATAACGATGGCGGTGTCTTTCGCTGATCGAGGTTTTACCATAAATTTCATGAGCAAGACTTCCAGGTACTATTTCGCAAGGATAAGATCCTAAGCGCATAGTTCCCCCCATCATTTTAATTTTCTTTTGTTGTTCCATCATATTAATTACTTGGTTAGTTGAAGTTGCATCCATTTCAGTTGAATGCGCATCTTTCAACCCAAGTACATTTCTTGCAAATTCAATTACTGCCATTTGCATTCCAAGGCAGATTCCAAAGAAAGGCAAACCTTTTTCTCTTGCATACTGCACAGCAATTATCTTACCATCGATACCTCTTAATCCGAATCCGGGAGCTACCAATAAACCATCGAGACCTGATAATTTTTCTGAAACATTTTCTTTAGTAATATACTCGCTATGTACATTCACAACTTCCACTTTCACTTCGTTCATTGCACCAGCGTGTACAAAACTTTCTAATATGGATTTGTAAGCATCCTGCAGTTCAATATATTTTCCAATCAACCCTACCGTTACTTTACTTTTAGGATATTTCAACTTATCTAAAAATCCCTTCCATTTATCGAGGTTAGGCTCAGCATATTCTGTAATATTCAATTTACGTAAACATATAAGATCAAGCTTCTCACGCAGCATGAGTAATGGAACCTCATAGATAGTAGCCGCATCCATTGCTTCTATTACTGCTTCAGGTTTCACGTTACAGAATAAAGCAATCTTTCTTTTTATTTCATTGTTTAATGGCTCTTCTGTTCTGCAAACTAAGATATCTGGATGCACCCCATTTTCGCTCAGTAGTTTTACACTGTGTTGCGTTGGTTTTGTTTTTAATTCTTTTGCGGCTTTCAAATAAGGAATTAGCGTTAAATGAATCACCATCACGTCTTCTTCTGGTAATTCCCATTGAAGTTGACGAACCGCTTCAATAAAAGGTAGGCCCTCTATATCACCTACCGTACCCCCGATTTCAGTAATCACGATATCGAACTTTTCGTCTTCCCCTAATAATAACATTCTATGTTTAATCTCGTCTGTAATGTGGGGAATAACTTGAACCGTTTTACCTAAAAAATCGCCCGCCCTTTCTTTATTAATAACCGTTTGATAGATCCTACCTGTTGTAACGTTATTTGCCTGAGAAGTATAAGTACTTAGGAATCTTTCGTAGTGGCCGAGATCTAAATCCGTTTCAGCACCGTCTTCTGTAACATAACACTCACCATGTTCATAGGGGTTTAGTGTACCCGGATCTACGTTGATGTAGGGATCAAATTTTTGGATAGTTACCCGCAGTCCCCGTGCCTGTAATAACTTTGCAAGCGAAGCTGCAATAATTCCTTTTCCTAAACTACTGGTTACACCGCCAGTAACAAAAATGTATTTAGCCATAGAGCATTTATTATCAATGTTTAATATTTCAGAGAAATATTAGAATAAATTTTATAGAACTGCCAAATATGAAGCCTTCCTCACTTTCCTTGCACTTGTAACGCTTATGGCTAAAGAAAAATAGCCCAAAAAAACTTTTGCCTTATTTTCTGCTAAAACGAACGTTTTAAATTTGACCAAGGGGAATAGATAACTAAAAATTCTCAGCGGTCGGGCAAACCTACTGCAAAATAACTGATGAAAAAAATAGAAGCACAAAATCAAACAAAGCGAAATCAGAAGTGTTAATTTGAAGTGTAAATCTTTTCCACAAAAAACTTTAAAAAATGAAAAAATTATTGATTCTAACACTGGCGGCATTCTCAACTGCCTTATTTCTAAGCTATCGGTACAAAGCTCCTGCGCCTGAAATATTAACTCCAGAGTGCTATGTTAGCTGTTATAATGCAGATATCAGAGAGCAATTTAGACAGGAAGCAAACACCAACGCATTCGCAATGTTGCACCCAACCCCGCTTCCATTTCATTTAGAAAATACAATTGGGAAAGCGGTTAGCTTTAAAGCTGCAGATGGCACCGAGGCAATGGGATATGAAATTAAAGCGAAAAAGAAAACAGATAAATGGGTTTTTGTGATTCAGGAATGGTGGGGATTGAATGATTATATCAAAAGAGAATCTGATAACCTTTCTTCTGAATTAGGGGATGCAAATGTGTTAGCGTTGGATTTATACGATGGTAAAGTTGCAGCAAC
>JAYUFN010000220.1:0-4882 GCA_043738705.1 Bacteroidota bacterium | reverse complement strand
TTCGAGATATCCATTTTCATTCAAATACTGGTTAAGATTTTCTGAACTAATTGTTTGAATTTTTTCGTCTAGGTTTCCAAAAATGGTTGAATCGTTTTCGGAAATTTCATCAGAAGATTGTAGATGATTTTCTTCAATATAGGTATTTAACTCAGCATCACTTACCTTATCTAAAGCGGCTACAATATCCATTTGTTGGAATTTTTCAAATTCCTGTTCTTGCTTTTTGTCTGAATATAAAAAAGACCCAGTAATCAAAGCTCCCGCAAATACTGCAGCAGCAGCATAGTTTAGCCAAACTCTTATTTTAGAAATTGAAATTACTTTAGCGGCTTCTTTTAACGGTGGAATTTGCAATTGCTCGAAATAAAATACTGGTATTGCAAAAGGCATTTCTTTACTGATCGAATTTAGGATGGGTGTCTCTCCTTGTTCTTCATCCAAAAAAAAATCTTCTGCCTGAATCCTTTTTAAGACCGAAGCTGAAAACCCTTCAAAATAAGAGTCCGGTAATTTGTAAGGCTTTGTATTTCCTAAATAAATATCCAACAAAGCCCTGTCCAAAATTATTTCAGGTAACCCATCAAAATAACCCTCAACCACCGAATAAGGCATTGAAATATCAATAGCTCCGATTGCCGGCGCTATTTCATTTATTTCTAGTTGTATGATTTTAAGTGGTTCCAATTAAATTGTTTGACAAAAGTTTTATCCCGGAGTTTAATAATTTTTTAAGAACTCTTCAATTTTTTTAGCTGCATGATGGTAACTAGCCTTCAAAGCACCTTCGCTAGTATCTAAAATCCTACTCATTTCTTCATAGGGCATTGCATCATAATATCTTAAATTAAATACCATCCGTTGCTTTTCTGGCAAGCCTTGTATGGCTATCTGTAACCGCCATTCTAATTGATTAGCATTAAAATTAGTATCTGCTTTCACCTTATTCTCTAAGGTCGATGATACCTCCGATAAGCTAATCGTAGTATTTTTCTTTTGACGATCCAAAAAACTCAACGTTTCATTGGTTGCAATCCTATAAAGCCAAGTATATAATTGACTATCCTCTCTAAAATTGTCTAATCCCTTCCAGATCTTGATAAATGTATTTTGCAATATATCGTCCGTATCTGCATGATCTACCACCATTCTTCTTATATGCCAATAAAGCTTTTCCTGATACTTTCGAATAATTGCTGTAAAGCCCTTTTCTCGGGTGGAACTAACTGAAAACTGAACTAATAATTCTTTGTCGCTAGGGTGCATGCAATGTTATGTTCGTTTATGACTCAATAAAATTAGAGAAGTTTAATCAAATTAAGCGCATTTCTAACAACCATTAGCCTGAAAATCAAGCCAGATTTGGATTTCATGATTTTTTCATGTCCCGTTTTTATAAAATGAATTATCTTAGTTGCTTAATTAGATTATGCCTTCTTCAGAATACATTACCAATTTTAAACGTAACGTAACAGATAAATACACCATTTATAATAGTTTATTTTCTGCCTTACCCTTTTCGGGTATTGCCAATGTAGGTGCTTTATTACCCATTTTATTGCAAGCTTGTCTGGATGGTTATGCAGAAGCGAAAACACCCATGCAGATTATTGACCATTTTTTTTTGCAGCATACCAGTGCAATTTCAGAAGCAGATAAGGTAGCCCGTCTTTTTAAATTTGTTCAGTACATAGAACGTCAGATCGTATTATTTGATTCGATTGAAGATGCCGCTTTTGAAACAGTCAATAATATTGACGGCCCTGGAAGCCTGAAATCGCTAATTAACGAAACTAATTTTGCTGGTAAATCACAATTACTAAAAAGCAAACTCAGGAAATTTAAAATTAGAGTTGTATTAACAGCGCACCCAACACAGTTTTATCCTGGCAGTGTTTTAGGAATTATTCACGACATGAATGAAGCCATCGCAAAGAACGATTTCCATACCATCAATGCTTATATCCAGCAATTAGGAGTAACTCCTTTTTTTAATAAAAAACAGCCTACTCCACTCGATGAAGCGATAAACCTGATGTGGTATCTCGAGAATATCCTTTATCCTTCCATCGGTAACATTTATAATTATATCAACCGCGAGGTTTATGATAGTTCATATGATGGAGAAAACCCTTTTATAGAATTAGGTTTTTGGCCCGGCGGCGACCGCGATGGAAACCCTTTTGTAAACGGACCTACTACCTTAAAAGTTGCTGATGCTTTAAGAAGTGCTATCGTTGTGTGCTATTACAGAGATATCCGAAAACTAAAACGCAGACTTACCTTTACTGGTGTTGATACAATTATTGCACAGCTTGAAACACAACTCTATGAAAATGTATTCCGCCCTGAGGCTAGTAAGAGAATTAAGAAAGAAGAATTACTCAAAGATTTATACGCTGCAAGAGATCTCCTAATCAATCATCATCATTCACTTTTCTTGAATCGTCTAGATAGTTTGATTCATAAAGTAAAGATCTTTGGAACCCATTTTGCTTCGCTAGATATTCGTCAAGACAGTAGGATTCACACTAGTGTAATTTTGCAAATTGATAAGGAGCTTAGGAGCAATGGTATTGTAAATCTATTGCCCGAAAATTATATCACTCTTTCTGATTCAGAAAAAATTAAAGCACTTACACAAATCGATACCGTTGTAGATCCTGCAATAATTAGCGATACCATTTCACGCGATACGCTTGAAAGTATATATGCAATCAAAACCATTCAACAGGAAAACGGTGAAGCAGGCTGTCATCGTTATGTAATCAGTAACTGCCAGAGTATTGTTAATGTGATGGAAGTATATGCACTGCTGCGTATTTGTGGATGGCAAATGGATTCAATGTTTATCGATATTGTTCCTTTGTTCGAAACCATCGACGATCTAGAACGCGCAGAATCAACCATGGAATTATTGTATACTTTACCAGAATACAAAAAGCATTTACAACTACGCCATAACCACCAAACCATCATGCTGGGCTTCAGCGATGGCACAAAAGATGGTGGCTATTTACAGGCCAACTGGAGTATTTATACAGCCAAAGAAAACCTCACAGCCATTTCGCGTAAATATGGAATGAAGGCTAAATTTTTCGACGGACGTGGTGGTCCTCCATCTCGCGGAGGTGGTAAAACACATAAGTTCTATTCTTCGATGGGTACCAATATCGAAAATGAAGAGATCCAGTTAACCATACAAGGACAAACAATCACTTCTAATTTTGGCACTATCCAGTCATCACAATATAATCTAGAACAGTTATTGAGTGCAGGGTTGAGTAATGAATTATTTGCTGATTCCCGTATTCAGCTTTCACAGCACGATCGTTTCTTAATGGAAGAGCTTGGTAAGATCAGCCATGAAACTTATCAGAGTTTTAAAACGCATCCTCTTTTCTTAGCTTACATGCAGCAATTCAGTCCTTTAAACTATTACAGCAAAAGTAATATCGCCAGTCGCCCTGCAAAACGTGGTAGTAGTGGTGGACTCCGTTTTGAGGACCTGCGTGCAATTCCATTTGTAGGAAGTTGGAGTCAGCTGAAACAAAATGTACCAGGATTCTTTGGTGTAGGAACTGCATTACAGCAGATGAAAGAAAGAGGACTTTGGAATGATACCAAAGCGATGTTCCGAAACGTATTATTCTTTAGAACCCTTATCGACAATAGTATGATGAGTATGCTAAAATCGTTTTTTCCGCTAACCGAATACGTAAAAAAGGACCCGCAATTTGGTTCGGTTTGGGAATTGATTAAAGCAGAATATGATCTTACATCGGCACTGGTACTGGAATTAGCCGATGCTACATCGCTCATGGATGAAGACAAAACGGGTAAGGCATCTATACAAATGCGCGATAAAATTGTGTTACCACTGTTAACCATACAACAATATGCGTTGAATAAATTACACAACGAAGAGGTAGATCCTGAATTAAGATCGGTTTACGAAAAACTAGTCACTAGAAGTATGTTTGGAGTAATTAATGCAGCAAGGAATTCGGCATAATAAATAAACCTATTTATCATCTTTCCATTGCCATAAATGTAGGCATGCATAGGTTCTATAAGGGCTCCATTTCGCCGAGAGGGAAAGCATTTTTTCCTTCATCGCTTTTTTATCGACACTGTCTAATTTATATAGTTTGATCATGGCTTGTTGTATACCAAGATCGTCCACTGCAAATACGTCTTCCCTTCCTAAGCTAAACATGAGCAACATTGCAACAGTCCATTTACCAACTCCTTTTATTTGAGTGAGTAATTCAATGATTGCATCATTATCCATTTTCTGTATTTTTTTATCCGTGATTTTATGCTCAATACAGAAGTTTACTACATTATGGATATACCCAACTTTGTTATTGCTTAACCCGATAGCCCTTAATACAGGTGCCGGTGTTTCTAAAACCTGAAGCGGATTTGGTTCTTTTCCATTATAAATGGCGAGAAAGCGGTTAAAAATTACTTTAGCAACTTTTGTACTCAATTGTTGACTCATAATGCTAGCCATCAATCTAAGGGGGATATTTTTATGCAATTGCAATTCTGGTAATGCTTCGACCAAAGTCTTAGCTAGCTTTCTGTCTTTTTCTAAATGAGTCATGTATTCCATAGAGTTAAGATAATAAATATCTGCCCTTTTTGGAAAAGTAGAAAGGGTAGGAGCAAAAAAATATGAGATTTAAAAACTACTCTTTGTTTGTTGTAGCTTACACAAAAAATGAAAAGCGCGAGCAAACCTCTTAAACTATTATTTACGCTCTTTTTGATAAGCAGCATATGTTTCTTTAACTTAGTTGAGGCGCAGAACAATGATGTTAAATCTATAAAAAAAATTCTTTTGCACCAACGTGATGAATGGAATAAGGGAGAC
>JAYUFN010000219.1:0-4885 GCA_043738705.1 Bacteroidota bacterium | reverse complement strand
TGTTCTGGAAATTCAATACCCTAAAATAAAAAACCTCCGCTCAAAATGCGGAGGTTTTTTTATTTCTTTCGAATTTTATTAAATTCCGAAGGCTTGTTTCACTTTTCTCACATAATCCAATTTCTCCCAAGTAAACAATTCAACTTTAATCGTTTTCTCTTTTCCCGATGGGTCTTTGAAAGTTTTATATACCACTTCATTCTTACGACCCATATGACCATAAGCTGCAGTTTCACTATAGATCGGAGTTCTTAACTTCAATCTCTGTTCTATAAAGTATGGACGCATATCGAAGATGCCCTGAACAATCTTGCCGATCTGTCCATCAGTCATTTTAACCTTCGCTGTACCGTAAGTATTTACATTGATGCTTGTAGGTTTTGCAACACCAATTGCATATGACACTTGTACCAATACCTCATCAGCCACTCCTGCAGCTACCAAGTTCTTAGCAATATGTCTGGTCGCATAAGCTGCAGAACGATCAACCTTACTCGGATCCTTACCACTAAAAGCGCCACCACCGTGAGCCCCTTTACCACCATAGGTATCTACAATAATTTTCCGACCAGTTAAACCAGTGTCTCCATGTGGGCCACCAATTACAAACTTACCTGTTGGGTTGATATGGTATTTGATATCCGTGTTAAATAATTTCGCGTATTTCTTGTATTTCTTTTTAACTCTTGGAATCAGAATATTGATGATATCATCCTTGATCTTAGCCAACATCTTCGCTTCGCTATCAAAGTCGTCGTGTTGGGTTGATACCACAATCGCGTCGATTCTAACTGGTTTGTTATTATCATCGTATTCCAAAGTAACCTGGCTCTTAGCATCTGGGCGCAAATAAGGAATCGCTTTATTTTCGCGGCGTAAAGCTGCTAGTTCAATCAAAATTTTATGTGCAATATCCAAGGCCAATGGCATATAGTCTTCTGTTTCGTTACTAGCGTAACCAAACATCATACCTTGATCGCCAGCTCCTTGGTCTTCTTTTTTCTTTTTGTCTACACCTTGGTTGATATCTGCACTCTGCTCATGAATAGCAGATAAAATACCACAACTATTTGCTTCGAACATGTATTCGCTCTTGGTATAACCAATCTTGCGAATCACGCCGCGCGCAATCTCTTGCACATCTAAATAAGCTTTTGACTTTACTTCTCCAGCCAATATCACTTGACCAGTCGTTACTAAAGTTTCACAGGCAACTTTCGAATCCTTATCAAAGGCAAGAAAGTTATCAATTAATGCATCAGATATCTGGTCGGCTACTTTATCAGGATGTCCTTCAGATACACTCTCGGAAGTAAACAAATAAGGCATAAGGTATTTTTATAATGATGGTTAAAAATATATTGAGAACAAAAATCAATTAAATTTTTGAATATATCACACGTAAGCGCATTCTAAATTTGGTATGTGTACCACCACCCAAACGAACTCTGCCATTTGATACATTGTTTGTATAGGTTGGTATTAAATTATAGATCTGTTGGCTCACTTGATTTGGATAAGCTGCAGTGTAATAAATACTATCGTTAGAGGCAGCAGTGATGATCAAATTAAAAGCAGTATCATTTCTAGTAGCAATCCCCTGAACAAATCGTGCAAGGTCAAAGGAATAAGCTGCAACCTGATTATAGCCTTGTATTGATTTATAAGTTAAATACCCTCCCATAACTGCGGTATTTGGCCCGTTGGCTGTAAGGGCAAAAGAGTTGGGTATACTTTTTTTACGATGATTGAGGCTATCAAAAATACTGAGTAAAAGATATCTTGGAGGTGTCATAGCTGCATCAATATTCGGATGGGTATCATCTGGAACTTGTTCTAACACAAGCTCGGCTCTATGTATAATTCTATTGCTTAGATTCTGTAATCCTGGCACCCTAATTCTAACGCCTGTTCCAGGAGTTGCCTGAACATAAACCATCGAGTCTGACTTAGGTGTAGTAGAAAGATGTTGTGCAATTTCAGCACCAACCCTATTTCTTGTAATAAAATTAGCATGCCCAGAAGTGGTTGTATTAAATCTAAAATTTGTAACAACCGTATCTCTTGAAGTAGCCGCAGTATTAGCTGTGCTATAATATAGCGCTAGTTTGGTATTAGTGTCTACTAAATTGATATTCAACAATGCATTTGGAGAAGAGGAAGGATCAGGTATAACTGCAAATCCGTTAAAGTAAGTTCTTAAAGTAGAATCACTTTTATATGCAGTAGTAGTATCATATCCTAATATCATTCTTGTCGCAAAACTTTTGTTTAGTTTAATACGAATCTCGTTTTTTGTCACTTCAAAACGATTAATCACAGAGTCTCCCAATCTTCTAATATCAAAAGTAGCGGAAGGGCCCAGTGGTATTGAACTAGTTGAAATTGGAAAAGCGTTTGGATAATTTGCAGCATAATCCCGATACTGATCCATTAGGCTATTGATCTCATAAACATTCAGTTTGATAGGCTGAAGAGAATCTCCAAAAGCACTTTTATAACTTAATACCAAAACAGCCGAGTCTACTTTAATACTATCTTTAACTCCTTGCATCAAGAAGGGATAGTTACTGGCACCTACTTCAAAGTATAAGGATGCATTAGTTTTACCAAATACAGGATCATTGCTGATAATTCCCAACACGTGGTTATCGGATTTAAAAACCCGAATTGAGTCTAAATCTTCATAAGTATCCGTAATGATATTAAATGTGGTATCAAGGGTATGAACTCCGTCGATTGGAGGAATTAATCCACTCCCTACATCTGTACTAGAAATACGTGTACAACTAGAAAAAATAAGCAGAGATGCAAAACCACATACCAATAGCCTACGCATAGTAAAAAATGAATCCATTAGTTTAAAATTACTTGCCCGCAAGGTCGTTGTACAATTCTAAATACTCTGTTAAATCAGAATCCCATCCTTTGAATGGAACCGTTTTTTTACCTTTCACTTTTGAAAACTCATCAGTCAATTTCTTTTCAATAACATCTGAGCCAAAAGTAATTGCATCTGCATAGGTAGCACCACCCTTGAACATGGCGGTATTATTATTTTCTTTAAAGCTTTCAAGATCTTTATCCTTTATATTCACATTTATCAACGCCTTCTTAATAAAGTCCGCACCTAAATCTTCTGTGAAAGTATTTTGACCAACTGTAAAAATTACTTTGCTATTACCAAAAACAGGTTCTTTTTTGTAGGCAGTTTTGATGTACGCAGGGATCAAAGCTGTCATCCAACCACTACAATGAATAATATCGGGAGGCCATCCAAATTTTTTAACTGTTTCTAGTGCGCCTTTACAGAAAAATATGGTTCTCAATGCGTTATCATCGAACCAAGTTTCTGATTCATCATGAAATATTTGTTTTCGCTTAAAGAAGTCTTCATTCTCTAAAAAATAAACCTGCAAACGGGCATTAGGCAACGACGCAACCTTGATTTGCAATGGATAATCATCATTATCAACCGAAACATTAATTCCTGAGAGTCGAACTACCTCGTGTAAACGATGCCGTCTCTCATTAATTACTCCGAATCTAGGCATGATACAACGCACTTCCAATCCTGTATCGTTACTCTTGATAGCCAATTTATTAATCACTTCTGCAAACTCTGTCAGCTCTAAGTAAGGTGACATTTCTGTGGCAATGAATAAAATTCTTTTCTTTGTTGACATTATCACGCCATTTTAGCAAACTTGAAAATAGTTTGCAAAGGTACAAAAAATACCCGTAAACTGAACATCCTAACTTTGAAGCCCTTAACTAGTTAAAATGATCCTTCTTAAAACTGCAACAGACATGTACAATTTTTCATCCCAACTTCGGGCTCAGGGTAAAAAACTGGGATTTGTACCGACAATGGGAGCTTTGCATGCAGGACATATGAAATTAATTAGCAATAGCTTGGGTCAGAACAACACAACCGTTTGCTGCATATTTGTAAATCCAACACAATTCAACGACAGCAACGATTTCGAAAAATATCCAATTACCATTGAAAAAGACCTCCTCCAATTAGAAAGATCGGGCTGCGATATTTTATTTTTACCAACTGTGTTTGAAATCTATCCCTCAGGAACTAGCAACCTCGTTCATTATGAATTAGGTAGATTAGAAACTGTTTTGGAGGGTAAATTTCGACCAGGGCATTTTCAAGGTGTTTGCCAAGTTGTGGATCGATTACTAGAGATCGTCAACCCAAGCCGGATTTATATGGGACAGAAAGATTTTCAGCAGTGCCTTGTTGTTCAGAAGATGCTGGACGTTAGGCATCCCAATATTGACATGATTAAAGTTCCTATACAGAGAGAACACAATGGCTTAGCGATGAGTAGTCGAAATATTCGATTATCAGAATCAGCAAAAAAAAGTGCATTGACAATTTTTGAAGTATTAACTAATATTAAATACAATTGGGGCAAAAAGGCTGTCGAAAATTTAATACAGGAAGCAAGCCTGCAAATTGAGAATGCGGGCTTTGAAAAAATTGATTATGTCTCAATCGTAGAGGCAAAAGATTTAGAAGAATTGGTCACCTGGGATGCAAATATTCCAGCGGTGGCTTTAGTAGCTGCGTTTATAGATGGCGTAAGATTGATTGACAATCTATCTATTTCATGAAATTTAAGTTCTTAACAGTTTGCTAAAGGATAACTTATTAGTTTCGTTGAATGATGCAAATCGAAGTATTAAAATCAAAGATTCATCGAGCAATAATTACAGAAGCAAACCTCCATTATGTTGGAAGTCTAACACTCGATGAAGACCTGATGGACGCCGCTAATTTTATTGAACACGAAAAAATTCAGGTCGTTAATGTAAATAATGGGGAAAGACTAGAAACCTATTTGATTAAAGGAAAAAGAGGAAGCGG
>JAYUFN010000218.1:0-4899 GCA_043738705.1 Bacteroidota bacterium | reverse complement strand
TGATGTTCGGATAAAGCTGGCTTAAATTTTAATGGTGGTTACTTTTTGGCAATGCCAGTTTTTAACTTAATAAACTTCTACAAATTTATAAAATATTCCTTTAACATGAACCAGTTCTTTACTTTTGTGGTTATATATTAAGATGCAACAAATCGTTCAGGTAACTGGCCTAACAAAACAGTTCAAAAACCTTACAGCAGTCCACGAACTATCTTTTTCAGTGAATGAAGGTGACGTTTATGGTTTTCTTGGGCAGAATGGTGCCGGTAAAAGCACTACCATTCGTATGCTCCTTACTTTAATTGAACCCACATTCGGAAACATTAAATTGTTTGGAATGGATTTGGAAAAGCACCGAAAGGAGATTTTAAGAAATGTAGGAGCCGTTATTGAAAAGCCAGATGTGTACAAATATCTCTCTGCATACGATAACCTTCAACTATTTGCTCGACTGAGCGGAATAAAGCCCACACAGAAATTGATTATGGACCAATTGGAAATGGTTGGTTTGCGAAATAGAGCTGAAGACAAAGTAAAGACTTTCTCGCAAGGAATGAAGCAAAGATTGGGTATCGCAATTGCGCTGATACACAATCCACAACTGATTATTTTGGATGAACCTACAAACGGTTTGGATCCTCAAGGAATAGCAGATATCCGGAATTTAATTTTACACCTTAGTAGAGACCTCAAAAAAACTATTATTGTATCATCTCATTTACTGAATGAGATTGAACAAATTGCTACTCGATTACTCATTATTGATAAGGGCGAAAAACTGGTAGAAGGTAATGCAACAACTTTATTCGATCCAGCTCAAACAATTGTTGAAGTGCAAACGCTTGATAATTTTTATGCACTGATGCAATTGAAAGGCAGCAAATGGGCCGACATGGTTCAGGAAAGTAGAAACACAGCAATCCAAATTAAATTAGATAGAATGCTTATCCCAACATTGCATGCTGACCTAGCTGCTATGCGTATTCAGTTGATCTCATTACAGCCACGTCATTCTTTAGAAGACTATTTTTTACAAGTAACATCAGGTAATCAACATGTGGACACTTATTCAAATTGAACTCTTTAAAATATTTCGAAGACCTAGAACCTATATTGCTTTCGGTGCGATTGCAGCACTGATTACCATCATACAATTTGGTTTAAAATTGGATGGTAAAAGCTATGCCGATTTTTTAATGAAGGATATTGGGGGGACAATGGAAATTGATGGAAACATCATGAACGGATACCTCATCTGTTACATTATGCTTCAACTTTTGTTGGTGCATGTTCCTTTATTGGTAGCACTGATATCGGCAGATATGATTTCGGGAGAAGCAAATATGGGAACACTTAGATTATTATTGTCAAAGCCCCATAGTAGAACTGAAATATTACTAGCTAAATTTTTTGCATCAACAGTATATACAATCATGCTACTGATATGGCTCGCGATACTGGCTTTATTTGGAAGTATGTGGATTTTTGGAGTAGGGGATATGTTTTTGATGAAAAGTAATTATGTTGTATTAATTAGTCAGAACGATGTATTCTGGCGTTATGCAGGAGCATTTCTATTTGCTGCTTTGGCGATGGTTACGGTATCTGCTTTGGGGTTCTTTCTTTCGATCTTTGCAGAAAACAGTATTGGTCCAATAGTAGCTACAATGAGTGTTATCGTATTCCTTACGATCCTGAGCACATTAAATATTCCAATCTTCAATGCTTTGAAACCATTTTTATTTACAACACATTTAATTAGTTGGAAAGAATTTTTTGATATCAAAGTAAACGCTTCAAATGAAGCTATCATTGGTAGTATTCAGAACCCGCAAAGAATTATTATTTCAGCATCGGTATTGATTGCACATATTCTAGGCTTTCTTGGCGCCTCGATCTGGATCTTTAAAAAGAAAGATGTATTGAGCTAGAGTTGTTCAAAAATTATTTGAGATTTAAATTTCGTACATGAAAAAATTATTGCTTTCATTTTTTGTTTTACTTTTCTCGTTTTTCGTGCATGCTCAGGATATGACTGCACTGGTTACAAAAGTGAAAGCGAAGCTGGACCTAGTTACTGATTATGAAGCGGATGGAAATATGAAAACCGATGTGAGTTTTATTAAAGCTCCAATTGGTAAAGTAAAAGTGTATTTTAAAAAACCTAATAAATTCCGACTTAAAAAAGAAGGCGGTATTTCGTTATTACCAAGAGGTGGAGTTTCAGTAAATATGAGTAGTATTATTGCCACTAATAATTATGTAGCGTTGGCAGCAGGGGAGTCTATTATTGGTGGAACAAATACCAAGATCATAAAGCTTTTGCCAATCAATGAAAATAGCGAAATCGTATTGACAACCTTATATATCGATGAAGCTAATTTGTTGGTTCGCAAAGCTATCACTACCACCAAAGAAAACGGTACTTATGAAATGGAAATGAGTTACGGCAATTTTTCGAAATACGGATTACCAGATAAAGTGGTATTTAGTTTTAATACCAAAGATTATAAATTACCAAAAGGTATTACATTGGAATTCGATGACAATGATAAAGCCCTATCCGAAGCCCAAAAATTAAAAAATAAAAAAGGCAGAGTAGAAATTACCTATTCAAATTATATTATTAATAAGGGGATTGCTGATGCAGTGTTCTTAAAATAGTTTAAAATACTTCGACAGACCAAGTTCTTTCGAATAAAATATTCGGGCTGAGTTCATTAATGCCTTCTTTAACCATCAGATCTCCATCAGCATCTACACCATCTGCAATGCCACACCATGGCTCAATACAAACAAAGTCGGCATCCTTTGCTGCCCAGATGCCCATAAAAGGAAAGTTGCTATAATTGAGCTTTAAACCATGTGCACACTTGTTACTCACTATAGCAATTGAGCCTGATTGTAGTTGTTTGAATACTAATGCGTCTTTGTAAAACATGGATTTTGTTAATGGTACTACATTGGAATTTACTATTAGCGGCTCGCTATTTTTTTTAATTAGGCCTTCTGGAGAAAGCGGATAAATGCCTGCTGTTTCATGCTTGTCAAATAGTAAATAATAATCTTCGTAAGTAGTGCCCTCCACTAAAGGAACTTTAAATGCAGGATGAGCACCAACAGAAAAATACATATTAGTGTCACCGGTATTTTCAACATTGTATTTTACAAATAACTCGTTTTGCTTTAGGCTATATTCAATTGAAAAAATAAAATCGAAGGGGTATACTGCTTTTGTTTTTTTATCCGACACCATACTGAAGCGAATACAATCTGCTGTTTGATGACTCATTTTAAATTCACGTTCTCTTGCAAATCCATGCCTAGCTAGTGAATATGAATTTCCCTGAAAACGATAACTATTATTTTTTAAACCTCCAACAATTGGAAATAGCACAGGGCTTTTCTTGCCCCAGAAAGCAGGATCGCCACTCCACATATATTCTAATGCATTCTTTTTATGATAGATACTTTGCAACTCTGCCCCCTGAGCACTAATTACTACCGTGAGTTGCTGGTTAGAGATCTGGTACATGTAACTATTTTTATCCTTCGTTTTCTTCAATGCGTTCGTCAACAGCATTAGCTAACAAACGAGCACTGATTTTTCTAAGTGGATTTGTACGCATTTCCTTGTATCCGTTTCTCATGCGGTAAATATCTACTGCTGCAAATATTGCAACAATAAAACTATTGGCATCGGCTTTATCTTGCCCCGCAATATCAAATGCAGTTCCGTGGTCGGGACTTGTACGAATGACGGGTAACCCAGCAGTATAATTCACTCCTTCTCCAATAGCAAGTGATTTAAAAGGAATCAAACCCTGATCATGGTACATGGCTAACACAGCGTCGAATTTTTCGTATTGCCCTCTTGCAAAAAAAGCATCTGCACTAAAAGGGCCGAAAACCAACATCGAATTTCTTGCTTCTTTAATGGCGGGTTTCAAAATGGTTTCTTCTTCGTTACCGATCAATCCTTCATCGCCTGCATGTGGGTTTAGACCTAACACGGCAATCTTTGGTTTGTCTATACCAAAGTCTTTTTGAAGACTATTATAAATGATCTTTAATTTCTGAATAACGGTTTCTTTGGTAATATGGCTAGCTACATCTGCAATTGTAATGTGTTCTGTTACAAGACCAACACGCATATTTTCTGCAATCATCAACATTACTACATCACTCACAGCAAAGAAAGCTTTCAAATATGGCGTGTGCCCGGTATACTGAAACGTTTCTGATTGAATATTTTTTTTGTGAATCGGTGCTGTTACTAAGCCATCAATCAATCCATCCTTTAAAGCATGAGTGGCCTGCACCAAAGACTCAAGTGCATATTTACCGCCAATCTCATTTAACTGCCCAGGATTTATGCTCACGTCTTCTTCCCAACAATTAAAAATATTTACTTGCTTAGAATTCAGTTTTTGTAATTCTTTTACATTTGTAAAACTAAAATTAAAATCAGGTAGCGTTTTTCTATAAAAATTGATACACTTATTGTTGGCAAAAACAACCGGTGTGCATATTTCCAAAATCCGATGATCTGATAGTGCTTTTATGATCAGTTCTAAGCCTATTCCATTCAAGTCGCCACAGGTAAATCCTATTACGGGCTTTTGCAATTCATTACTCATTCAAAAATTTTATGCTGTAAAAATAAGGATTATTAGCGGCAAGTTATCAGAACTAAACGCTGATAAGCGCTTCTGATAACATATCGCCAAAGCCAACTAGCTTAAAAAACCTAATTTCGAGGAAATGGAGTATCGTTTAAAAAAATCGCTTGGTCAGCACTTTCTAAAGGATGAATCGATCTGTCGCAGAATTGTATCTGAACTGCAGTCTGGAACATTTACGCAACTTGTAGAAGTTGGACCCGGTGCAGGTGCACTC
>JAYUFN010000217.1:0-4933 GCA_043738705.1 Bacteroidota bacterium | reverse complement strand
GTGAAGTGTGAAGTGTGAAGTGTGAAGTGTGAAGTGTGAAGTGTGAAGTGTGAAGTGTGAAGTGTGAAGAGTGAAGAGTGAAGTAAATTTAATGGGTTAAAGTTAAATAAATAATTATGATTCATATAGTATTTGAGACGGCAAATGTAGAGGCACTTCAGAAGGCGGTTGAGTTGGATGAAACAATCGCCGGAAATATAGTTGAAATTAAAGATGATTATGCAGTTGGTCCAATTGCAGAAATTTATGAAACAGAAGGATACCAACAAAGAAGGAATTGGTGGGCAACTTTATTAGAGTTTTCGCCATACCAGGAACAACTTAATATCGTTGATGATAAATTAACGGTGCATCAATTGATCAGAACGTTGGAAGAGTTTCCAGAAGAAATTGTATGGATATGGATGGGACAAAATGCCCATGATGTTTGCGGATATTTTTGGTTGATGAGTCAGCTTAAACCCTTTCAAGGAAGGATTCAAGTATTGTATTTAAATAATCTTCCTTTTATTAACGAAAAAGGAAATATATTTTATCCAACTAGGCTCTATGAAATACAACCAAAAGAATTTATTAAAGCAAAAAAATTAGCCAGACCTATCACGCTTAGCGAATTTGAAGTTGATCCTGATGAATGGAAAAAAACTTATTCCGAAAATACAATGGTTCGTTTTCTAGAAGGTGGAAAAAAAATTGAAGGGAAACCAGTTGAATTTTATGATGCTGAGATTTTACAAAACATCAGCAATGATGCACAAAAACTATCAAGAGTTATCAGCAATACACTCAATAGAATGAAGGTGAAAACGGGAGATGTATTTTTAGTTTGGAGGATTAGGGAATTGGCGGCAGAAGGAAGGATAGAAATTATTGGCGATTGGCAAAAGGGGTGGAAAGAAATTGTATTGAAATTTGCAGGAAAAACAAATATTGAAACTGAAGCTTAAACGATGTTGAAAATTGAAGCGATACACCATGTTGCCCTATTAACCAGCCCTGATTTATATCAGGAATCAAAAAATTTTTATACCCAAATTCTTGGTTTCAAAGTGGTGCTGGAAACTTTTAGGGAAGCAAGAAATTCTTATAAGTTAGACCTTGCACTCAATGGAAAATATCAAATAGAATTATTCTCTTTTCCCGATTTTTTGGAACGCGCTTCTTTTCCTGAATCAAAGGGTTTGAGGCACTTAGCATTTGCGGTGAATAATATGGAAGAGAGTGTACAATGGTTGGTAGAAAATGATGTTCGGGTGGAAGAAATTAGAATAGATAGTTTGACTGGAAAGCATTTTGTATTTTTTTACGATCCCAATGGGCAACCACTGGAATTATATCAGCAATAATTAAATCGAATGGTAAAACTAATACCCCTTGCAAAAATTGGTGAAGACGAAAGAGGCTCCACTCACATTTTCGAAACAGATCGAACAGGTGAATTTATTTTTTCCTTTCGTAAATCCGGAAGCTTAAGCGGTAAACACTATCATAAAGGGAGTTCACCAAATAAGAATCCAGAGAAAATTATTGTTGTAAAAGGAGAAGTTACCTTAAACTGGCACAATGTGCAGGGACTAGAAAAGGGATCGGTGAAAATAGTTGGACCTACGGAAGTTCATATTTATCCATATGCATGGCACGAATTGGTAGCGGATACGGATATTGTTGTTTTTGAAATGAACGCACTTGTGGATGGACAAGGGGATACATTTCGTTTAGATTAAATAGATAGGAAAAGGCTAGCATTATGGCGAAAGAAAAATCGGAAAATAGAGTTTACGAAAATGAAACGGGTGTTCAGGGTCAGTATAAAAACTGGTTTCTTGATTATGCTTCCTATGTAATATTGGAAAGAGCGGTTCCTGCTATCGAAGATGGCTTGAAACCTGTTCAGCGACGCATCTTGCACGCAATGAAAGAAATGGATGATGGCCGGTTTAATAAAGTGGCAAATATCATCGGGCAAAGTATGCAGTACCATCCCCACGGTGATGCAAGTATTGGAGATGCGTTAGTAAATCTTGGTCAGAAAGATCTTTTAATAGAAACCCAGGGTAACTGGGGTGATGTAAGAACAGGAGATCAAGCTGCCGCTGCAAGATATATCGAAGCAAGATTGTCGAAGTTTGCTTCGGAAGTAGCGTTCAATCCCAAAACTACCGAATGGTCGTTGAGTTACGACGGTAGAAAAAACGAGCCAGTAACACTTCCTATGAAATTTCCTTTATTGCTGGCTCAGGGTGCAGATGGAATTGCTGTGGGATTGTCGACAAAGATTTTGCCTCATAATTTCAACGAGCTAATTGATGCGACTATAAAATATTTGCGAGGAAAGAAATTTGAATTGTATCCCGACTTTCAAACAGCAGGGGTTATTGATATTTCAAATTATAACGGAGGTAAACGGGGCGGAAAAGTACGTGTACGGGCGCATATTGAAGAGTTGGATAAAAAGACCCTCATTATAAAAGACGTGCCCTATAGCGTTACTACAACGCAGCTGATGGAAAGTATTACCAAAGCAAATGATCAAGGTAAAATAAAAATTAAAAAAGTAGTAGACGTAACTGCTAAAGATGTTGAAATACAAATTGATTTGGCTGCAGGTATTTCACCAGATATTACCATTGATGCACTATATGCTTTTACAGATTGCGAAATTAGTTTGTCGCCTAACGCTTGTGTGATTGTGCAAAACAAGCCCCAGTTTTTAGGAGTGTATGAACTATTAACTGTTTCAGCAGAAAACACCAAGCGCTTATTAAATAAAGAACTAGAAATTAAATTAAGTGAATTAGAAGATAAATGGCATTATACTTCTTTGGAAAAAATATTTTTTGAAGAGAAGATTTATAAAGAACTAGAACAGAAACACGAAACATGGGATAAAGTAATTATTGCCATTGATAAGGCTTTTGAACCTTATAAGAAGCGACTTAAAAGAGAGATTCAGAAAGAAGATATCTTAAAATTAACCGAGAAGCCAGTAAGGAGAATTTATCGTTTAGATATCAACGAACTCAACGAACAGATCAAGGGCATTGAAGGGGATATGCAGCAGGTGAAATTTGATTTAGAACACCTGACCGATTTTGCGGTTTCCTATTTTGAGAACCTACAAAAAAAATATGGCAAGGGGAGAGAAAGAAAAACTGAAATTAAAGAATTCGATACTATTCAGGTAAAGCATGTGGCGATTGCCAACACCAAAATTTATCTAAATCGCGAAGAAGGCTTTATAGGAACTAGTTTAAAGAAAGATGAGTTTCTAGCAGACTGTTCTGATTACGACGATATCATTGCATTTACCAAATCGGGTAAAATGAAAGTAATTAAAGTGTCGGATAAAGTATTTATTGGGAAGGATATTATATATGCCGCCGTTTTTCAAAAGAATGATGAGCGCAGTACTTATAATATGATTTATTTGGATGGCGCATCGGGGGTGAGTTACGGCAAACGATTTAATGTAACAGGTATTACGAGAGACAAAGAATACGATTTGACCAAGGGCTCTGAAAAAAGTAAGGTTCATTATTTTACCGCTAACCTAAATGGAGAAGCCGAAGTAGTGAAGATTATGTTGAGCCCGAATTGTACTGCCCGAATAAAGGAACTTGATTATTATTTCGAGGAGCTAGAAATCAAGGGTAGAACCAGTATGGGTAACCAAGTTTCTAAATATCCCATCAAGCAGGTTAAATTAAAAGAAGCCGGTAAGAGTACACTCGCTGGAAGAAAACTTTGGTTTGATGATAAGTTTGGGAGACTGAATACAGAAACCAAGGGACAATATTTAGGAAGTTTTGAGGACGAAAAATTAATTGTAATTTATCAGGATGGTAATTATGAATTAACAGATACTGAATTGTTACAACGGTTTGAAACTGAAAAGATATTATTGATTGAAAAGTTTAACCCCGAAAAAATTATTACCGCGGTATACCTTGATAATGATAAACAGCAATTCAATATCAAGCGATTTAAAATTGAAACAACCACATTGAAAAACAAATTCCTTTTTATAAAGGATGGGGAAGGTAATAGGTTAGAAGCGGTAACCACAGAGTTGACTCCGATATTGGTGGTACAATCAGGCAAAGGAACAATGGTTCGAAAAGCTAAATTCAAAGTTGCCAATATGGTGGAAGTAATGGGCTGGAAAGCGGTTGGGGCTAAACTTACAGACTATAGCAAGACCATTGAAATGGACTGGGAGCAGCATCCCAAAGAAGATCAGGCACAGCCGGAATTGTTTCAATAATTTAAAGAGATAGGATGAATTAAGACTAAACAGATTTTGTTTAGTCTTTTTTAATGCTCTTTTTTGTCTTTAATTGGATGATGGCATTTGTAGAGAAATCGCTGTTTAAAGTGATCTCATATTTTTTCTTTCCATCATGAATAATTAGTGCGGCAGTGTTTGGAGGAATTAGTCCTAGGTTTTCTGCAAACATCCCCAGTTCATTAAATTCAAGGGTTTCATCTAGCTCTATATTTACTTTTACAGATTTATGATTGAGCATTGTTTTGGGTAAGATTACTTTGCCATTTAGCAAGAGCGAAACAGAATCATAATCGATGGTTCCGTTATCATATACTTCTAAACGAATCGTTGAATTATCAACTTCAATAATCTTGGCATATTTCTTTTTACGAGCGTTAAATTGTTCTACTGTTTTTACTTCAGGAACAATCTCTTTTTCTTTGATCGTATCTTTTACATTCGGTTTTTTCGGCATCACCAACTTTTCTATGGGGGTTGTAATAGTTGATAATTTTGAGTTTGAAATTGTTTGTTGTTTTAATGCGCTTTGATCTTTTACAATCGTCATATTTTTTTTCGGATGCTCCACCGCATCCCTAATCATTCTATAATTAATTACAGGCATCAGGTATTTCTGAGCGTTGATGCTTGTAATGGATCCGTTTA
>JAYUFN010000216.1:0-4978 GCA_043738705.1 Bacteroidota bacterium | reverse complement strand
GCCTCAATGATTACAGGTTCTAAGTTCCACCGACTGGGACTAGGTTTAATAGAAATAAAATCGATTTGCACTTCAGGAAGGGCAGTGCGTATTATTTTATGCAAGGTTTTATAACGTTCCAAAACTGAATCAGCCGTAGTCGCGTTTGAAGCTGCTAGGTCGTTCTCACCGCAATAAATGAAAATTTGTTTTGGATGGTACGGGATGATGATTTGGCTGGCATAAAGGATTACATCAGGTATGGAAGATCCACCAAAGCCCCTATTGATAATTGGGTAAGAAGGGAAATAGGTTTGTACATCTGTCCATTTTGCAAAGGAGGAGCTCCCAACAAACAAAATCGCATTCTTTGGAGGAGGATTACTTGCATCTTTCTTTAAAAAGGCAGCTATTTCATATGCAAAGGGCCTGTGTTCTTGCACGCATGCCTCATTTGTAAAAGCTAGCAAAAAAAATAAGTACAAACAGTATTTGGTAAACTTCCATTTCATTTTTCTAAGTTACAAGAAAGCTTAACGAGTATCAGAAAATTTATACGGTTGAATGGTTTATGCGGTTTTGGCTTAGCAATGGCTAACAAATGTTAGCAAATGGTTTTCTTTCTTTATTTTTGAAGACAACCTTTTCCAATGCAAGAAAGCTTTGAAGAACAGTTTCAACAAAAAATTGATCAGGAAATCAAGATCGAGCCAAAAGATTGGATGCCTGAAAAGTATCGCCACACTTTAATTCGTCAAATTAGTCAGCATGCGCACAGCGAAGTGGTGGGCATGTTGCCCGAAGGAAACTGGATAACTCGCGCCCCTAGTTTAAAACGAAAAGCTATTTTACTGGCAAAAGTTCAGGATGAGGCTGGGCATGGATTGTATTTATATTCTGCAGCAGAAACACTTGGAATTTCTAGAGATGAAATGTACGAGCAATTGCATAGTGGTAAAGCCAAATACTCTTCGATTTTTAATTATCCAACACTCACATGGGCCGATATTGGAGCAATTGGTTGGCTAGTAGATGGTGCAGCCATCATGAATCAAGTTCCTTTATGCAGAACCAGTTTTGGTCCATACGCAAGAGCAATGGTTCGTGTATGCAAAGAAGAAAGCTTTCATCAACGCCAAGGCTTTGAATGTTTGTGGGTATTAAGCAAAGGAACAGAAGAACAAAGAAGAATGTGCCAAGATGCAATCAACAGATGGTGGTGGCCAAGCCTCATGATGTTTGGACCAAAGGATGATGAAAGTCCAAATACAATTCAGAGTATGCAATGGAAGATCAAACGTTTTACGAATGATGCAATAAGACAGAAATTTGTTGACATGATTGCAGAACAAATAAAACTGTTGGGTATGGAATTACCAGACCCGAAATTAAAATGGAATGAAGCAAAACAAAACTATGATTATGGTGAAATAAACTGGTCGGAATTTCGGGATGTGGTTCAAGGTAATGGGCCCTGCAATAAAGAAAGACTTACAGCAAGAAAAAAAGCTTGGGCTGATGGAGCATGGGTGAGAGAAGCCGCTACAGCTCATGCAGAAAAAAAGTTAAATACGCATACTATTAATACTAATATCAATTAAAGTACATGAAAAATTCGTTTAGAAGATTCTTTTACGGAGATTATGGCGAAGAAAAAAATAGTACTTCTGATATTCCGCTGGCGAACAGTTCAGAAGGCCAATGGCCACTTTGGGAAGTTTTTATAAGAAGCAAGCAGGGGCTTGATCACAAACATGTTGGTAGCTTACATGCCGCAGATACAGCAATGGCATTAGAAAATGCAAGAGATGTATATACCAGAAGAAACGAGGGAGTAAGCATTTGGGTAGTTGAAAGTAAAAATATTCATGCAAATAATCCAGATGATGCCGCTGCATTATTTGAGCCTGCAAATGATAAGATATATCGACATCCTAGTTTTTACAAACTACCGGACGAATTAAAACATATGTAACTAATAGGTTCAAAATTAATTTATACTAAACCAATAATGGAAATAAAAGAAATTCAAGCCTCACTAATCATTCAATACTTATTGCATTTAGGCGATACCGCATTAATCATGTCGCATAGAAACGGTGAGTGGTGCGGACATGGGCCGGCACTTGAACAGGATATTGCATTAACAAATATTGCATTGGATCAAATTGGTCAGGCCAGAAATTTTTACCAATACGCTGCAACTTTAATTAGTGAATCCACCAATGAAAAAATAACTGAGGACAGTTTAGCTTATCACAGAGACGCATGGGATTTTAAAAATTGTTTATTGGCAGAATTGCCAAACGGAGATTGGGCACAAACAATCTTAAAACAGTTTCTGATGAGTGCATATCAATATTATTTATACCTAGAACTACAAAATGCAGGAGACGAACAACTCGCTGCAATTGCTACTAAATCGGTTAAGGAATTAAATTATCATTTACGTTGGAGCGCAGACTGGGTAATACGTTTAGGAGATGGAACCATAGAAAGTAAAATAAGAATGAACGAAGCAATTGATCAACTTTGGAATTACACATCAGAGTTATTTGAAGTTGCTGATTATGAAAATTTATTAGAACTAGAAACGCTAGTTAAAATTAGAGAAGTGTGGAATGAAAAAATTAAAATCGTTTTTGAGGAAGCAACTTTAAAAATACCAAGTTCAGGATGGAGACAGAAGGGAGGAAAACAAGGAGTGCATACTGAACACCTCGGATTTATTTTAGCAGAAATGCAATTTTTGCAAAGGGCATACCCAGGAGCAGAATGGTAGAGGATTTTGAGACAACGAATTTATGAAATGAAAAAAAAAGTGATAGAACAAGAGATATGGAAATTATTAGAATCCGTTTCTGATCCGGAAATTCCAGTACTTTCAGTAATTGACTTGGGCATTATTAGATCAGTAACTATTAAAGAACAGCACAGTGATTCAGCCAATTATCAACTGGTAATCACGATCACCCCAACTTATACCGGCTGTCCTGCAATGGATATGATCAGTAATCAAATCAGTAGTCGTTTGATGGAAGCAGGGTATCAAAGTTTCGAGATCAAGCAAACTCTAAAACCAGCCTGGACCACTGATTGGCTGACAGAAGTTGGAAAAGAAAAATTAATATCCTACGGTATTGCGGCACCTGTTGGAAAAAGCTTTGACAATTCCCGACTATCCAATCTAAAAATTTCTTGCCCACAGTGTGGATCTGAAAATACCAATCTGATTTCTGAATTTGGAAGTACTGCTTGCAAAGCCTTGTTTAAATGTTTAGCTTGTTTGGAACCCTTCGATTATTTTAAATGTCACTAACTTTATATAAATGAAAGTTCTTTTTTATAGTTCCGAATGTATTATTCATTTTTAATTGTTACTTATGTCCTCTATCATTTTTCATATCGAAAATAATATTGCATTTATTTATTTCAATAGACCCGATAAATTAAACGCTTTCAACAAAGAGATGGCTTTATTGTTTCAGCATTATTTAGATGAAGCTTCTTCTCTCAAAGAAGTAAGGTGCGTATATATTACCGGAAAGGGAAAAGGGTTTTCTACCGGACAAGATCTTGCAGAATTAGTAGATCCAAATGGACCTGATATGGCTGAAATATTAAGCGAACAGTATCATCCGATCATCAAAAAAATCAGAAACCTTCCCAAACCTGTAATTGCGGCAGTGAATGGTGTTGCAGCAGGAGCTGGTGCCAATATTGCACTAGCCTGCGATATTGTTGTGGCAAATAGTGCTGCAAGTTTTATTCAGGCTTTTTCGAAAATTGGATTGATACCGGATTGTGGAGGTACTTATACACTTCCTAGATTAGTAGGGTTACAGCGTGCATCTGCGCTAATGATGTTGGGAGATAAAATATCAGCACATGAAGCATATCAGATGGGTATGTTGTACAAAGTTTTCGACAATGAAAACTTTGAAGGAGAAAGTATCAGTATTGCAAATACATTAGCTACTATGCCAACTAAGGCCCTCGCATATATAAAGCATGCAATAAATAAGAGTTTCTCTAATTCGCTGGAAGAGCAGTTGGCCATTGAAGATGATTTTCAGCAAAAAGCTGCTAATACAAATGATTTCAAAGAAGGCGTTCAGGCTTTTCTTGAAAAAAGATTACCAGTTTTTAAAGGCGAATAAATAAAAATATAGCATCTCCTCCATTGAATGTTATGTTTCAATTTGTGGAACGAGCATCAGATCAGGCTATCAAAAAACAAACACGTAACTTTGCCTGTTACAATAAATGCATTTACAGTTTTAATCAATTCAAAGCGTGTCAGAAAAAAATAACTTTATCGATTATATCAGAATATTTTGTAAGTCGGGTCATGGGGGCGCAGGTGCACGTCATTTAATGCGCAACAAATTAACTGCAATGGGCGGTCCTGATGGAGGAGATGGAGGAAGAGGTGCGCATATTATTCTAAAAGGGAATAGTAATTTATGGACACTATTACACTTGCGATATTTTAAAAATGTTTTAGCAGAAGATGGCGAAAATGGGAGTAAGAATAATTGTACAGGAAGAGATGGTAAAGATGTAATTATAGAAGTGCCATTGGGCACAATAGCCAGAGATGAAGAGACAGGAAAAATTGATGCAGAAATATTAGAAGATGGTCAAGAGATTATCCTGATGAAAGGCGGTAGGGGCGGATTGGGTAATAGTAATTTCGCCACTCCAACGAATCAAGTACCAGAACATGCACAACCAGGTGAGTCTGGATTCGAAGGCTGGAAAAATCTAGAGCTGAAAGTATTAGCCGACGTGGGTTTGGTTGGATTTCCGAACGCAGGAAAATCCACTTTGTTATCTGTAATTACAGCAGCAAAACCAAAAATTGCTAACTATGCTTTCACCACTTTGACTCCACAATTAGGAATGGTTTCTTACCGAGATAATAAATCTTTTTGTATTGCAGATTTACCCGGTATTATTGAGGGCGCAGCTGAAGGAAAAGGATTAGGACATCGAT
>JAYUFN010000215.1:0-4985 GCA_043738705.1 Bacteroidota bacterium | reverse complement strand
TTTCCATATCCCAGATAACTCCCTTCATGGTAATCAAGTCTACCACTCCAACGAAATCGTCTTCAGCTCCGATAGGTAATTGTAAAGGAACCGCATTTGCTCCCAGCATCTCTTTTACTTGCTTCACTACCATGAGAAAATCTGCACCAGAACGGTCCATTTTATTCACGAACCCGATACGTGGCACTTTGTAACGATTAGCTTGGCGCCAAACAGTTTCAGATTGTGGTTCAACACCATCAACTGCCGAAAACAATGCAATCAATCCATCCAATACACGCAAAGAACGCTCTACTTCTACGGTGAAATCAACGTGACCGGGAGTATCAATGATATTGAAATAATAAGACTTGGTGTTAGCATCTGCTGTACCCTTATTAGTTGGGAATTTCCACTCACAACTAACTGCCGCCGAAGTAATGGTAATACCTCTTTCTTTTTCTTGTTCCATCCAGTCGGTAGTTGCAGCACCATCGTGTACTTCTCCGATCTTATGAATCATACCGGTATAGCGTAGGATACGCTCGGTAGTGGTGGTTTTGCCGGCATCAATGTGGGCAGCAATACCAAAGTTGCGTTGTAATCTCAAGTCCGCCATATAGAGTTCTTGTTTAATGTTTATTTTCTAAAGTAAGCTTCAAATTTTTCGAGCGGCAAAGGTAGTAATTATAGCGATTGAACAAGGGGTTCACAAAGAATTAATTCTTATGGGGTATAATTAATTGCCATGAGGAATAAAAAAAGCTCCGAAAAATCGAAGCTTTTACAATATAGCAAGAAATAAAACTACACTTTAAAGTGAGAGAAAGCTTTGTTAGCCTCGGCCATACGATGGGTATCTTCTTTCTTCTTGAAGGCAGCACCTTCGCCTTTTGCGGCAGCCATAATCTCATTTGATAATTTATCAGCCATTGTTCGTCCATTTCTTTCGCGACTGTAACGAATTAACCATTTCATACTCAAAGAAATTTTACGGTCAGCACGAACTTCAGCAGGAATTTGGAAAGTTGCACCTCCAATACGACGACTGCGTACTTCTACGGCTGGCGTAACATTCGTGATCGCTCTCTTCCAAACCTCATAACCGTCTTCGCCGGTTACTTTAGTTACTTTATCAACCGCATCATAGAAAATATTAATGGCAGTAGATTTTTTACCTTGCCACATCAAGTTGTTTATGAAACGGGTAACTAATTTATCGTTGAATCGCCCGTCTGGAGCGAGTGGTAATTTTTTGGCTTGTGCTTTACGCATGTTTGCTAATTTTTAATTTGTGCTGAATTTCTTCAAGTATTAAAACTTTACTCAGCTGGAATAATTGATTATTTTTTTGCTTTTTCTTTCTTAGTACCATACTTAGAACGGCTCTTCTTACGATCTTTTACACCGGCAGTATCCAAACTACCACGTACAATGTGATAACGCACACCTGGCAAATCCTTTACACGACCACCACGTATCAGAACGATACTGTGCTCTTGCAGATTATGTCCTTCACCAGGAATGTATGCGATTACTTCCACTTTATTGGTCAAACGAACCTTCGCTACTTTACGTAAGGCCGAGTTTGGTTTCTTTGGAGTGGTTGTGTAAACCCTGGTACAAACACCACGGCGCTGAGGACATGAATCCAAAGCTCTTGATTTACTTTTAGCCCTGATTATTTCGCGACCTTTTCTAACTAATTGCTGTATTGTAGGCATTCTAATCCGTTTAAAATTTCGGACGGCAAAGGTAATGGCTGGAGGCGAAAAACCAAAATGTTTTCAAAAGTTTTACTCCAGTATTTTGAAAAAAGCTGGAAATAGAGCCTTTTATGCCCAAAAACGGGGATAAATATTTGCATTTAACCCTCAAACTTTTGCCAGAAAAGCTTTTTACTATCGAAATATTTTTTCCGTACCGCTAAAACACGCTGATTAAAATCTGATAGATCACCCAAACTTTTTTGGGTTTTAGCCCAATTCGTTCGAGTACGTTGTTTTCTATTTATTCTGCTATTTATTTTGATGCATAATTCAAATTCTATGAGCAAATTATTCCTTCTCTCCTTATTATTTGTGCTGATTTACCTTCCTGTTGAATCACAAGTTAGCAATCTCTTACCAGGTGATATAGCAATCATCGCTTATCAAACAGACAATAGCGATCAATTTGCCTTTGTTACGTTTGTAGATATCGATTCATCCACTAAAATTCAGTTTTCAGAAAAGGGTTGGGATGGGTCGCTGGCCCAGCCTGCATTTGCAAAAAGCACCGAAGCGATACATACTTGGACCGCCCCGTCGAATGGTGTAAAAAAAGGCACTTCGATAGTAGTAACTTTTGGTAGTACCGGAAAAAACCCAATTGCAAATATTGGGACTATTAGTTCAACTGCTGCTTCGGGATTCTCAACATCGGGCGACCAATTAATTGCTTTTCAAGGAACTGTTTTGGCTCCAAACTGCATTTATGGTATTTCTTCTCGGTCTTGGATCAATTCTGGGAGCCCTACAACTACCCAATCCTGGCTGCCTCCGGGTCTCGTTAATGGTTTCACAGCCAGAGATTTTCCTACTGAAATCAATGATCAATATTTTGGTTTAACCACTGTAGACGGAACAAGAGAGTCTTTCCTGATGGCGATAGGAAATACTGCTAATTGGACAAGGAGTAATACCCGTTTTGCAAGCCTCCCAGCATGGTTATTCTATTTCCTGACTGAATACTTTAGTAAATCCACAGGTAATATCTCTGACTTAAATACTTGGGGCTCTAAATCAGATGGAACTGGAGCGATACCATCTGGGTTCAAAATACCATCAACAGTTTACCATATTGCCAACAAAACAAACCTCGTTCAATTAACGCAAGACTGGCTAGTTGGAAAATTAATTATTGATAAAAATATATTTCTTTCTCTAAATGGTTTTCAACTGAACATAGAAAGTTTGTTAGAGTCGACAGAAGGCAAACTATTAGGCAGTAAAGAATCAAATTTAAGTATATCAGGAGCTTCAGGCTCTTTAAAATTTGACAGTACGAATGCAATTTTAAAAAGTTTAAGTCTAACAAAAAACGCTTCACTTAGTTTGGATGAACCATTACAAATTACAGGAGGAATAAGTGAAGGAACAATTGCACTAGCGGATAGCGCAATATTAAATTCAAATGGATATTTAATTCTCTGCTCAGATGAAAAAGCAAGTACCAATATTGCTCATTTAGGTATAGGGGCTAAAATTTTAGGAGAGGTACAAATTCAGAAATACATTCCCGATGGGAAAAGAAATTTTCGGTTCTTAGCTCATCCATTCTCCCACGCTATTGGGTTAAATATAGTAAATGGAGATATCGATATTTCTGGTTCGGGAGGGGCAAGTAATGGTTTTACGAAAACGGCTACAAATAACCCATCTGCCTTTTGGTACGATCCATTAAAAGGGAATGGTTCTGAAAAAGACATTGGCTGGATTGCTTTTGATAATATAAATGGATTGGGTAAAAATGCATGGAATGCAACAGAGGGAATTAGGATAAATATCCGCGGCAAAAAGGGAGAAGGACTTAATGGGAACAGTTATAAACCCTCAGCTGTAATAATTCATTTTAAAGGGCAACTGAATAATGGCGATCGAGAAATTAGTCTGTCAAAGAATGCGATCAATCCGGGCTTTAACTTAATTGGTAATCCTTATGCTTGCAATATTGACATGAGTAAGGTGCAGGTTGGTAAAAATGTAATGACTAACTATTATGTTTGGAATCCGAATCAGGGCAATAAAGGTGGATATACTTGCTATCCTTTTTCAAGCCAAATCATTCTCCCTTCTTTCGCAGCTTTTTTTGTTCAAGTGATTGATACTAGTTCTGAAAATACGATTCGGTTTTCAGAAAGTTCAAAAGCTATAGGATCTTTCCCTGTTCAAATTTTCGGTAGCCAAAGTCATCCGACTAATCAGTTGGAGTTAGCAGTTTTCGCAGATAGTGTTTTCTACGATAGGCAGTTATTCGTTTTTAAAAAAGATGCTACAGATAGTATCGATCGTTTTGATGCAATCAAGATGATGAATCCTGAATGCAACTTATATAGCATAAGTAGTGAAAATAAAAAACTGACTATTGATACTAGGGAAACTAATAAGCACTTAGTAATTCCATTAGGGTTTACTTCAACACTAGAGAATCAATTTACTTTGAAAGCCACACAAGTAGCGGATATAGCAGGATTTGAACTGCATCTTCATGACAAGAAAAGAAATATAAATACACTTATCACACCCAACTTTAAATATGATTTTTTAGTCGATTCTACTGATCAATATCTAGCCGACGAACGATTTGAAATCATTGTTTCGAAAATTGCAATGCCTTATCGAATCGAGACTACAAATAGATTAAAAAGTATCGTTTTCCCGAATCCTGCGAGTACCCAATTCATAATGCAGATTAAGTCCCCAAAATTGTTAAAGGCTTATGTGCACGTTTTCAATGAGTCGGGGAAATTAATTGAATTGAAAACCCTAGGAAATATTCAGGAAGCCGTAATCGAAATGTCGTGTAAAAATTGGTCAAAAGGAATCTATTTTCTGAAGCTTTCAACAGATGAAGAAACCATTATACACAAGATCATTAAATTTTAAAACAAATCATATGAAAACGATAATCATTTTCAGAGTAGCCTTTTTATTAGCTTTTTTCTTTTTACCAGAAATTTTAAAAGCCAATGCTCCCGGCTTTGATATAGATACCAATGATGTTCCCATCGATGGAGGGCTCAGCTTATTGCTAGCGGCAGGAATTAGTTATGGAATAAGGCGAAAACTAAAAGAGGGAAAATAGTTAAAAAAAAGCCTGCACTTAATAATTGGTGCAGGCTTATGAATCTTTTAAAGATAAATTATACTTTGAACATCCAGCCGTGTGTATCGGTTACTTTCGAATCTCTGATATCATTCAATTGTTGTTTGATAGCCGGTGAGATCTTCCACGTATTGGTATCG
>JAYUFN010000214.1:0-5029 GCA_043738705.1 Bacteroidota bacterium | reverse complement strand
AATAATACTACAAAGAATAGAAATTTCGATGCGATAGTAATTGGCTCAGGAATGAGCGGCGGCTGGGCTGCAAAAGAATTTACTGAAAAGGGATGGAAAACTTTAGTCTTGGAAAGAGGTAGGGATGTAGAACATTTAAAAGATTATCCAACTACCAATATGCTGCCTTGGGAGTTCGAACACAGGGGGCAAATGCCAATTGAAGTTACTGAAGCGAATCCTATTATTAGCAGGTGTTATGCTTTCAGAGAAGATGCAGCGCATTTTTTTGTTAAAGATCAGGAGCATCCATATGTTCAGGATAAGCCATTTGATTGGATCAGAGGATACCAAGTTGGTGGAAAATCACTTATGTGGGCAAGGCAAACCCAACGTTGGAGTGATTTTGATTTTACTGGTCCTGCGCGGGATGGATTTGCTGTAGACTGGCCTATTCGTTATAAAGACCTCGCTCCTTGGTATAGTCATGTTGAAAAATTTGTTGGTATTTCAGGTAATAAAGATGGATTAGCAAACTTACCTGATGGAGAGTTCCTTCCTGCTCTTGAATTGACTTGTGTTGATCATTATTTTAAAGACGTGTTAAAGAAAAATTATATTGGAAGACACTTGATATATGGCCGCTGTGCGCATTTAACCAAGCCAAATCCAATTCATTTGGAGCAGGGTAGAGGTCAGTGCCTAAACAGAAATCTTTGCCAAAGGGGATGTCCTTTTGGAGGATATTTCAGTAGCAACTCTTCTACTATGCCATGGGCCGCTAAAACAGGTAACCTCACCTTGCGTCCATTTTCAGTAGTTCACTCGATTATCTATGACGACAAAAAAGGAATAGCTACAGGAGTGAGAGTAGTAGATACCAATACTAAAGAAATGGTGGAATACTTTGCTAAGGTAATTTTTGTAAATGCTGGTGCAATCAATACCAATTTAATTTTATTGAATTCTAGTTCTAACAGGTTTCCGCAGGGGTTGGGAAATGACCACGGCATTTTAGGAAAATATTTTGCATTTCATAATTATAGAGCAAGGATCAATGCCGAATATGAAGGTTTTATGGATTCAACTACAGATGGACGATCAATGACAAGTGCGTATCTGCCAAGATTTAGAAATGTAGAAAAGCAAGAAACTGACTTCCTGCGTGGTTACGCCGCTGGATTTTCTTCGGGCAGGTATCCAAAAATGAATTATGATGGATATGGCAAGTCGCTAAAAGACCATCTTAGCGAAACGAAATTAGGTCCTTGGCATGTGGGTTCTCATATGATGGGAGAAACCATTCCTAAAGAAACTAATGCGCTCACCTTAAATAGTTCTTTGAAAGATGCATGGGGGATGCCACAATTGAATATGAATATTGCTTATGATGAAAATGATGAAAAAATGGTGAAAGATTTTTTTGAGCAGATGACTGAAATGTATACAAAAGCGGGGTTCAAGAATATCACGACTAGTGATTCTAAACAAGCTCCAGGATTGGATATACATGAAATGGGTGGAGCAAGGATGGGGAAAGATCCCAAGACTTCCATTTTAAATGAATTCAACCAATTGCATAGCTGTAAGAATGTATATGTGACAGATGGTGCATGTATGACTTCAACTTCTACACAGAATCCATCACTTACTTATATGGCAATCACTGCGAGGGCTGTTGACCATGCAGTAAACGAAGCTAAAAAAGGAAAATAATCAACGAGTTTTATTTATTTATTTGAAGCTTTCAAACCTATTTGTTTTTTTCTTATTAGCTTGCGCCCTTAAAGACTTTAAAATTTATTCAGGTTTATGACAATCGAGCAATTTAAATTATTGACGTTAGATGAAAAGTTATCTCAGTTAAAGTATCATGGGGAGCTCTTAGGTTCTTATGAGCGTAATGGAGAGCCGAATACACCAAAGATTCCTGGTGATATTTATGCTTTATATGATTTTTGGGCATATTTGAGTGAAGATGAGCAAACTGTTATTCCAACAAGAAGAAATCCGCTAGTAGTAGAATAAGGTAAAATTATTACTATCAGATGGTTTTGAAATTTTGATAATTACGATGAGTTTCAAGTTATCGAATATATTTGTGAGTGCCCCAAAAAGGGCACTTTTTTATTTTGGTAGTGAATTTAAATATGGTTAACAAGACCGGTATTTGTTTAACAACTTTAAAGAAAGGAATTAATTAATTTAGCAGGGTATGAAAAAGTTAACACTACATTTTATTATACCGGTTATTCTTTTGGGTATTGCTGAAAAAACAGTAGCACAGAATATTGATTCTGTTATGACAATATATGAAGAACAATCCCCAAAAGAAAAAATTCATATCCATTTTGATCGAACAATTTATAATAAGGAAGAAACGATCTTTTATAAATTGTATTTAATGACAAACTCGGACCTGAGTCCACTTAGTAAAAATGTATATGTAGCCTGGTACGATACGAGTGGTAATTTTATAAGGCAAACTGCCGCCCCTTTGTACCAGTCTTCTGCTAAAGGAAGTTTTGATATACCTTTTAATTATAAAGGAAGTTTCATTAGAGTAAAGGCATTTACCCGATGGATGTTGAATGATGATAGCATATTCATCTATCAAAAAGATATCCCAATTAATTCAGGGATTCTTTCTAAAACAAAAAGCAGTGTAGCCAAAACTAAAGTTGAATTATTTCCCGAAAGTGGAGTGCTGGTGCAAGGCTTGAATAGTCGTGTTGCGTTTAAAGCAACTAATAATTTCGGCATGCCCGTATTTATAAAAGGATTTTTAGTAAACGATAAGAGTAAAATAGTGGATACTATTAAAGTGGCACATGATGGAATGGGAGTATTAAATTTTAAAATAATTCCCGGTGAAAATTATCAATTGAACTGGACCGACGAAAATGGACAAAAGAGCACTACCCAGGTACCCCAAGGTTTAAAATCAGGAGTTACATTAAAAGTAACAATGGATAACGAAAAAGCATTTGCACAAGTAGAACGCACTGCAGAAGTGCCAGATAATTATAAATACCTACGATTACTAGTTCATCAAAATCAACATCTAATTTATACTGTTGAGTTTAAAGGCGAGGATCGATTAACACAAAAAGCTAGTTTGCCAATTGATGAATTACCTACAGGCGTTTTACAACTTTCGCTTTTTACAAAAGATTGGGTTCCAATTGCTGAGCGTATTGTATTTGTGAATAATAGGCTACATGAATACAATGCAAAATTATCAATCCCCCTCACCAATTTGTTGAAAAGAGGAAAGAACGTAATCGAAATCTTAGTATCGGATACGGCTGCCTCGAATATGTCTATTGCTGTAACAGATGCTTCTATAGTAATGCCGGAACAACAAAATATTTATTCAGATTTTTTGTTGAGTAGCGAAATTCGTGGTAAGGTATATCAACCAGCATATTATTTCTCTAGCGATGCGGATAGCATTGCTGCTCATCTGGATCTAGTAATGTTAACCAATGGTTGGAGAAAGTTTGATTGGGAGAAAGTAAAAGCCGGAATACTACCTGTGAATAAATTTCCTTTTGAAACAGATTTCATGAAAATAACTGGGAAAGTATATGGCAGTTTGGTTAACAAAATTCCTCCTGATCTTCAATTGAATCTTGTTATTTCTTCAAAAGATAGTAGTAAAAAATTCTTGAACATGTCAGTCATGAAAGATGGGAGTTTTGAAGAGAAAAATATTTTCTTTTTTGATACGGCACGTGTTTTTTATGGATTTAATGGTAACGCTAGATTGACAGACCAGGTGCAAGTGCAGATACAAAATGGGTTACTTCATCAGGAATTTAGAAAAATAAATTTAGGTATAAATAATTATCTGCAGGGCTGGAGTGATAGTATGGCTCGCGCAAAACTGAACTTTTATTTGTTAGAACAAGAAAAGCTAAAAAAGCAAATGGAATCAGCCACTTTACAAGAAGTTGTGGTAAAGTCAAAAGTTAAATCACCGTTGCAGATTCTTGAGAGTAAATATACTAGTGGATTATTTTCGGGAGGAGATGGCTATTCATTTGATCTTTCGGATGATGCCAGCTCTATGGGAGCACAAGATGTTTTAAGCTATTTGCAAGGGAAAGTAGCAGGTTTAATGATTTCAGGTTCTGGCACTCAAACTTCACTTAGTTGGAGAGGAGGCACGCCTGATTTATTCATGAACGAAATGAAAATGGCAATTGATCAGGTTCAAAATATACCGGTAAGTAATATTGCATATATAAAGGTATTTAGACCACCTTTCTTTGGTTCAATGGGTGGAGGTGCAGGTGGAGCAATTGCGATCTACACTAAAAGAGGGAAAAGTACAACTCGCAATCCGGATAACGTTAAGGGAATGGAGAATACGATTTTGGGAGGGTATTCTATTTTTAAAGAATTCTATAATCCAAATTACGATAAGCCTACCGCAAACTTTGATGCTGATATTAGAACTACTTTGTATTGGAACCCATACGTGCTAACAAATAGAAGAAGTCCCAGAGTTAAAATTGAATTTTATAACAACGATAGCAGTAAGAAATTACAGGTTGTTTTGGAAGGAGTCAATTCTAATGGTAAATTGGCAAGAGTTGTAAAGTATATTGAATAAAATTTAATTTTCTTAAACTAGAATAACGCTTAAAAAAGATTATTTTCATACCCCTTTCTTGATTGAGATTAATTAGAAACCATTTTAATTTCTGTATACTTAGTTAAATGAAGAATCCCATTCCTTCCAACGAAAATGAACGGCTAAAGGCATTACAAAACTATCAAATATTAGATAGTTTAAAGGAAGTTGAATTTGATAGATTTACTGAATTAGCCTCACTGATTTGCGATGTACCAATTAGTTTAATTACGCTAATCGGTACCGATCGTCAATGGTTTAAGTCGAATAAAGGACTGAACTGTAATGAAACTCCAAGAGATGTTTCTTTTTGTCAGTATGCGATTATGGAACCTCAAATTTTCGAGGTTCTGGATGCAACGAAAGATGAACGATTTAAAGATAATATTCTTGTAAATAACTACCCTG
>JAYUFN010000213.1:0-5030 GCA_043738705.1 Bacteroidota bacterium | reverse complement strand
GGATTCTCAAAAGGGCTGATCAATAAATTATTGAATCAGCCCTTTTCATTTAATAAAAGAGTTTATATGCAGATTCAATTCGATTTCAAGAAAGCATGTTTAGCAATATTGATGAGTGCTACAGTTTTATTCTTTTCATGTAATAGTAAGAAGAAAGAAATATTTACACAATTGACCGCTTCTGAAACGCATATTGATTTTGTAAATAATCTGGATGCAGATAAATCAGGTTTAAGTATCCTTTACTTTCTGTATTATTATAATGGAGGAGGAGTTGCTGTCGGAGATATCAATAATGATGGATTACCCGATATCTATTTTACATCTAATATAAAATCAAATAATAAACTCTATTTAAATAAAGGAAATTTTCAATTTGAAGATATTACAGCAAAAGCAGGAGTAGCGGGTATTTCAGACTGGTGTAGCGGTGCTACAATGGTTGATATTAACGGCGATGGATTACTAGATATATATGTTTCTACCATTAGCCAGAAGTATGGATTGAATGGACACAATGAATTGTACATTAATAATGGAAATGGAACTTTTTCCGAAAAATCTGCTCAGTATGGCTTGAACACTTCATGCTTCACAACACAGGTAGTCTTTTTTGATTACGATCATGATGGCGATCTGGATTGTTATATTCTTAATCAATCACATCGACCACATTCGAATATTGTAGATACTAGTGCAAGGAGAAAATACGATACACTTTCGGGTGATAGATTATATAGAAACGATATTAAGACAACTGGAAAATTTACCGATGTTTCTGCACAGGCTGGCATTTATCAAAGTAATCTAGGTTATGGATTAGGAGTTGCCGTTGCAGATATTAATAATGATGGCTGGGATGATATCTATATCGGAAACGATTTTCATGAAAATGATTATTACTATATCAACCAAAAGAACGGGAGCTTTAAAGAAGAAGGAGCTAACCACTTTAAGCATTATAGCCGATTTAGTATGGGTAATGATATAGCCGATTATAACAACGATGGCCAGTTAGATTTGGTAACCGCAGATATGCTTCCATCGGATGAAAAACTATTGAAGACGTACGGAAGCGACGAAAATCCCGATATCTATAAAATTAAATTAGAAATGAATGGATTTCAAAAACAATATTCAAGAAATATGCTGCAACGTAATAATGGTAATGGAAGTAGTTTCAGCGAAACAGGATTAATGAGTGGTGTTTCAGCGACAGACTGGAGTTGGAGTCCGCTCTTCGCCGATTTCGATAACGATGGAAATAAAGATCTTTTTATAACTAGTGGGATAGTAAAACGCCCTGTGGATCTAGATTATGTGAATTATATTTCAAACATGCAGCGTAATAAAGGGCTTAATACTACTAATAGATACGATAAGGAAGCTATTGCAGCCATGCCCGATGGAAGTTCACATCCTTATTTATTTATGGGTGATGGGAAACTGCATTTTCAGGATATGAGTACTGCCTGGGGTATTGGTAATATGAAAGGATATTACACCGGAGCCGCATATGCAGATCTAGATAACGATGGCAATTTGGATATGATTATCAATGCCATTAATTCACCTGCAGTTATTCTAAAAAATAATGCGCCTAAGAAAAACTATCTTTCTATTGCTTTTAAAGGAGATAGTATGAATAGTTTTGGAATAAGTACCAAAGCCTATATTTTTGAAAAAGACAGGATGCAATATCAGGAACTCATGCTTACAAGGGGCTTCCAATCTTCTTCTGATACGCGATTGCATTTTGGGTTGGATTCTACAAAAATCATAGACAGTATTCTGATTATATGGCCTAATCAAAAATATCAGGTACTAAAAAATGTAACTGTAAATAAACAACTAGTTGTAGCCCAAAAAAGTGCTAGTGGCGTATTCAATTATGCAACTTACTTTAAGCCTATTAAAGAAGTGTATACCGATATCAGCAGTAAGGTCAACCTGAATTGGAAACACCAAGAAAATGATTTTTTAGACTATAATTCTCAATACCTGATTCCGCATTCAGAATCTACAAGAGGACCAAAAATTGCCGTAGGTGATGTGAATGCTGATGGATTAGATGATTTCTATGTGTGTGGTGCTTCGGGACAACCGGGTGCTTTGATGATACAAACAAAAGATGGAAAATTTATTCAATCAAGTATTAAAATTAGTAGCCGAATTAAAATGACGGAAGAAGTAGATGCAGTATTTTTTGATGCAAATAAGGACGGTTTTCTAGACTTATATGTTGTTAGTGGGGGTAATGAATACAGTGATGGTAATCCGGCTTTGTTAGATCAATTGTACCTGAATGATGGGAAAGGAAATTTTACTCAATCGCAAAATGCCATTCCCAAAATTTATAAAAATAAATCGTGTGTAACTGCGGCAGATTTTGATAAGGATGGAGATATTGATTTATTTGTTGGTGGGCTTGCAGAAGCAAAAAAATATGGATTACCACAAGACTCATACCTATTAATAAATGATGGGAAAGGAAATTTCACAAAAGCGACTAAGTCAATTATCCAATTGGATACTTTAGGGATAGTTACTTCAGCTTCTTTTACAGATCTTAATAATGATGGTTGGCCTGATCTGGTTGTTACAGGAGAGTGGATGCCAATGAAAATATTTATGAATCATCAGGGAAAATATTTAGAAACAGATATTCCCAAATCTACTGGACTTTGGCAAACAGTATATCCTACTGATATTAATGGAGATGGTTTCCCAGATTTACTTGCGGGTAACTGGGGATATAATTCAAAACTATATGCAGGTAAAAACGGGCCACTTAAATTATACGTAAAAGATTTTGATAAAAATGGTTCATTAGAACAAATCATGTGCTATACGGTAAATGGGAAGGAGTATACTTTTTTAGCTAAAGATGAATTAGAAAGAGCCTTACCAGTTTTGAAAAAAGCGTATTTAAAATACGACGAAGTTGCGGGTAAAACTGTGCAATATATGTTTTATGATCTGTTTAATGGATATCGTGAACTGCAAGCAGAAACACTTGGATCTGCATGTTTTATCAATGATGGGAAAGGTAATTTTATAAAAAAAGATTTGCCCGATCCAATTCAATTCGCACCTGTTTTTTCTTTTACTCAATCAACATCTAAATTAGCTGGGAACTATTTTGCGGCTGGAAACTTTTATGGCGTTATACCTTATGAGGGTAGATACGATGCATTATTACCTACTCTCTTTTCTTACAACTCAACATCAAATCAGTTTCAATCTGGCGAGCAGATTCCAAATGTGGATGGTGAGGTTAGAGATGCAAAGTGGATTAGATATTCGGGAGGGAAACAAGTACTTATTATTGCAAGAAATAACAATAAGTTACTGTTTTTTCAAAAAATGAAATAAAGGATTATTCAAAAGTAATGCACCAGAAAATAAAATATTATATTATGTTATATTGGTTAATACTATTTGCTTCATTAGGTTGTGGCAAACAGTCTCCAGCAACTCCCACGGCACCAATTGTAACTCCTACAGCATTTGTTTTGAATAGCTTGGAGATAAATAACATTCGCCTTCAAGTTGGATCAACTAATTATGGAATCCCTTCAAATGCTGTGGTTAAATTATATTTTAGTGCAGCAGTTGACAAAAACTCTGTGACTAGTTCATCAGTTACGGTCAGCGAATACGGAGTAACAAATGTGCTTGTAAATTTTAGCTACGAAAAAGATGATAGCGTAATTGTGATTTCGCCTAACGCCTCACTAAAAGGACTTACCCGCTATTTTGTTAACGCAGCTAATAGCGTACAGTCTACACAAAAATCAAAACTTATTAGCGTTGTTAATTCACCCTTTATTACACAAATAGATTCAACCGATAAATTTGCTCAAATATCAGATAACGCAATACTTGATTTGATCCAAAAGCAAACATTTAAATATTTCTGGGATTTTGCGCATCCAATTAGTGGATTGGCAAGAGAGCGAAATAACGGCAACAATGAAGTAGTTACTACAGGTGGATCAGGATTTGGGATCATGTCGATTCCTATTGCTATCAATAGAAATTTCATTTCTCGTTCTCAAGGCCTTACAAGAATGCAATTAATTGTAGCATTTTTAAAAAATAAAGCTGCAAAGTTTCATGGGGCTTTCCCGCATTGGATAAATGGTACCGATGGTTCGGTAATTCCTTTTAGTACCAAAGATGATGGTGCAGACTTGGTTGAAACATCCTACCTAATGGCAGGTTTAATTACTGCTCGTCAATATTTTAATGGTAGCGATAATGCGGAAACTAATTTGCGTACCGATATCAATACACTTTGGGATGCGGTTGAATGGAATTGGTTTAGACAATCCAATCAAAATGTGTTGTATTGGCATTGGAGTCCAAATTATAATTGGGACATGAATCATAAAATTGAAGGTTGGAACGAATGTTTAATTACTTATATTCTAGCAGCTTCTGGTAATAAAGATTCTATTCCATTAATTGTTTATCAAAATGGGTTTGCACGTAATGGTGCAATGTTAAACGGAAATAACTATTTTGGATATCTCTTACCACTAGGTTCTGCACAAGGAGGGCCATTATTTTTTTCACATTATTCTTTTCTCGGAATTAATCCAAATGGTTTGAGCGATCAATATGCTAATTATCAAACGCAAGTAGTGAATCATTCTAAAATAAATTATAGTTATTGCGTAACAAATCCGCACGGGTATTTTGGTTATAGTAGTCAGTGCTGGGGACTTACCGCAAGTGATATCCCAAATGGGTATACAGCAAGTGAGCCTAATAATGATGAAAGCATAATTGCGCCAACAGCAGCCATTTCTTCATTACCATATACTCCTACTGAAAGTATGAATGCATTGAAGTTTTTTTACTATAAATTAGGAGATAAGATTTTTAAAGATTATGGTTTTGTAGATGCATTTAGTTTACAAAACTTATGGTATGCGCCTTCTGCATTAGCTATTGATCAAGGACCTGAAATTATTATGATAGAAAACTATCGAACACAACTTGTTTGGAATTTATTGACAAGT
>JAYUFN010000212.1:0-5037 GCA_043738705.1 Bacteroidota bacterium | reverse complement strand
ATGGTAAAGCGAGTGGGTAATAGAACTACTCAGGCCCTCACAAAATATTATAGCGATCATGGCATGCCTGATGCAAGGGGTATCAATGGGAATTTAATCTGGTAGAAACTAATTGCATGTTATTGAACCTTTTCGATAATACGGTGTTTTAAAAAAGTAGGAACTCGGCTTTAACAAGACTGAAACAATCGTAAATATCAAATATATAAGGGGCGAATACAGAAATTTAATAATTAATAACAGAACTATACAATATAACAAATGAAAAATAAATTTTCTTTTTTTGAAATCGTAATTGCATTATTAGCAGTTATTATAATATTTATTTCAGAATATTATTATACCATTCTGAAAGATCATGATCGAGCAATTTTTATAGGATTATGGCCCCCTACCATGCTTATTTTACTAATATACCTGAATTCAAAAAAGATTAATTAATGAAAGATCTAGACTTTATAATTCTAACAATGGTAGTAACCATATCGTTTATACTTTTTTGTATTGGGTTAATAAAAGGTATCAGGTCTGGAAAGCAAGGCCAATAGATATTTCTACTTTTTGTTTTGTAATAATTACTTGCCGATACAGAAAATAGTTTGTACTGATTATACTGGGTTTCAGAGAATAAAGTAATATAATAGTACCTATTTCCAATTAAGCAATTCGTTATTTTTTTACCAAATTTTAATACGGGCGCTATCAGGCAAATACATTTTATCGCCTGGTTTTACATTAAATGCTTCATAAAAAGGAGCGAAATTCTGTAAAGGTCCGTTTGCTCTGTATACTGCTGGACTATGCCCATCCACATTGATATAATACCGAACTGTTTCCGGTTTTGTTTTAGATCTCCAGATCTGACCAATTGAGATAAAGAAACGCTGGTCTGGTGTAAAGCCATCAATCCTGCTGGTGTCCTGACCCTGTTTGGTCATTTTAAAAGCATCGTAAGCAATGGCAATACCGCCTAAATCTGCAATATTCTCACCATTAGTTAATGCTCCATTAACGTGCAAAGTATTAAGCACTGTAAAACTGTTATATAGTGATATAACGAGTTTGGATTTAGCAACAAATTTTAGGCTATCGCCCTTACTCCACCAGTTCTTAAGGTTACCATCTTTATCATATTGTGCTCCTTGATCGTCAAATCCATGTGTCATTTCATGACCAATCACCATACCTATACCACCATAATTAATGGCATCATCTGCACTAAGATCAAAGAAAGGAAATTGTAAGATGCCAGCTGGAAATACGATCTCGTTAAATGTAGGGTTATAATAGGCATTGATGGTAGGCGGCGTCATACCCCATTCCATTTTATCAACGGGTTTCCCAACTTTACTGATCTGGTATTGGTATTCATTTTTCGCAGCAGAAAGTCTATTTTCAAAATAGGTATTTCGATGTATGGTTACTTTACTGTAATCTCTCCATTTATCGGGATAGCCAATCTTTTTAATAAAAGCCATTAATTTTTCTGTTGCTACTTTCTTGGTACTGTCGCTCATCCAGTCCATTTTCATGATCCTTTTAGCAAAAGCTGTTTGTAGGTTATTCACCAGTTCGAGCATTCGTTGTTTAGCTTCTTCCGTAAAGTATTTTTTGACATATAATTGACCAAGTGCTTCTCCCAAATTCCCATCAGTAGCACGATAGATGCGTTCCCAACGAGGCTTTATTTTTTGTTGTCCTGTGATGGCTTTCGAGAAATTAAAGATTGATGTTACAAAAGCATTACTTAACGCATTGGCAGATGGAGCAATGATATGAAATTTTAAATATTTCTTCCAAGTTTCAACTGGAACAGTAGATAGCAATACATTCACTTTTACATAAAATACAGGTTGCTGTACATTCAAAGAATCGGTACTTATACTTAACTGCTGTAATAATTTTGTCCAGCCAAAAACAGGCATGGATTTGTCCAGTTCTGCCACAGCCATTTTATGGTAATTACTTTGCGGGTCTCTTAATTCTACCTGTGTACGATGACTGGTAGCAATATCTTTTTCCAATGCATATACCAGTTCCATATCTTTATGCGCAGAAACCGAATCAGTGCCTGTTAGGGTAAATAATTTTTGTATAGACTCCTTATAAGCTTTTACAATTGCAAGTGTAGCAGGGTCGGTTTTAAAATAATAATCACGGTCTGGCAGGCCCAATCCACCTTGTGAATAAACAGCAATATTCTTGGCACTATTTTTATCATCCGCTGCAACACCAAATGAGAAAAGCAAGTTATTGTTTAAAGTTTGCTGTGTTGCTACAAACCGCATCACTTCATTAGATGTTTTAATAGCATCGATCTGTTGTAAATAAGGTTTTAAAGGATCATAGCCTTGTTTTTCTATTGTAACAGAATCCATTCCAGATGCATAAAAATCGCCTACTTTCTGTTCAATTGTTCCTTCAGCAGCACCACTTTTAGCTGCATCTTCTAAAATAATTTTGAGGTGATCCTTCGTGCGGTTATAAACATCCAGAAAAGAGCCTATTTCAGTTTCCGTTTCAGGAATTTCAGCAGATTTTAACCACTTCCCATTCACAAATGCATAGAAATTGTCACCCGGTTTAACCGCGGAATCCATATTTGCGGTTTCAATAAATTTCTGAGTAATAGCAGATTTAGTATGGCATGCAGTAATACAAACTACAATCAGAAAAGAAACAGCGGCTATCCTTAATGTTTTCATTTTTTTAAAATAATGTTTGAAAATAATAAAACTGATTATGCGAACTTTCAATTATCAAATAGAATCAATAATCAGCTACTCGGATAGGATCAGCAGGTTGATGCACTTCTTTATGGGGTTTTAATTGTTTCAAAATAAGTTCTACGGCTTTTTCCAACTGTGAATCATGCCCCTTAATAATTTCTTTAGGATAATTCTCAACTTCAATATCAGGTGCTACACCTTGTTGTTCAATGATCCATTTTTCGTCCATACCAAAAATTCCAATATTGGGTGCTGTTACATGGCCTCCATCCATTAAATCTGGATTTCCTGAATTACCTACCAATATACCAAATGTTGTGGTACCTAAAAGCTGACCTACTTTTTTTGCTCTAAACATATAAGGCATTAAGTCACCCCCTGAAAGAGAATTGGAATTGGTAAGCATTATTTTCGGACCATTGATTACAGCATTTGGAATAGAGAAAGGTTTCCCATCCCGCTTGTTAGAATACATGACTGTATTTCGTGCTAAGATGTCTACAATATAATCGGCTGCCGAACCTCCCATATTATCACGATCATCTGCAATAACTGCATCTTTGTCTAACTGGGAAAAGAAATAGCGATTAAAAAAATTATATCCTTCCTGTGAAGTATTCGGAAGATAAACATACGCTACTCTTCCTCCACTGAGTGAATCAACCTTTTTTCTGCAACCTTCAACCCAATCCATCATCCGAAGATTCATTTCGTTTGCAATTGGAACTACTATAAAATCTTTTGCACTATCCATTGTTGGGTTAGTGTTTACCGTGATCCTAGTTTGAACACCCGCAGTATTTTGAAAAAGGCTAAAAATATTTGTCTTTTCATCCAAAGAAATACCGTTAACAGCAATAAGGTATTCACCTTCTTTTATATTTATACTCGGTTGCGTTAAAGGAGCTTTGAGTTCTGGATTCCAGTTAAGTCCTGAATATATTTTTTTGAATTGATAGTGGCCATTTTTGATTTGATAATCAGCACCTAGTAAGCCAACTGAAACTTCTTTACTTTTAGGGAAATCTCCTCCCCCAACAAACACATGACCCAACACAAGTTCACCCAACATATTGCTTAATAAATATTGCAGATCAGTTCTACTAGCAACGTAAGGAAGAAATACGGAATACTTCTTTTTTAATGCTTGCAGGTTAGCACCATTCGCGTTTTTTACATACAGAAAATCTCTTTCTATGCGCCATACTTCGTCATACATTTGTGCCCACTCCTGAGATGGATCAACATAAATTTTAATCCCAGTCGTATTTAATAACCCATCTCCAGCTTTGGGTTTACCCGGCACAGCAACAATACCATACTTATTTCCTTTATTATAGAGCATCTTCTTTCCATCGTTACTCAAAATAAAACCATCAATACCATCCATTACTAACTCTATCTTTCTTTTCTCGATATCATAACTATTTAGTGAATAATCCTGTGCATTAAAACCCATTGTGAGATAAAAAAGTTGGCCTTCAACCATTGCACTTAGACCCGATATATTTTTTGAGGGAATTGGTAAGGTTTCAATTCTTTGGTCAATATTATCTAAATCTATCACCACATCTTTATTTTTTGTGGTATCTGTTTTCTCTTCAATCTTTTTATTAGTTTTATTTTTTGTGGTAACAATTGCAGGTATTGTTTTTTCTTCTGCTGTCTTTACAGTTTCTTCATCACTCTGAGGCTTTAGAATAGAAGGTTGCTTTTTAGAAAGCACCACTGCATAAATATTGCTTCTTATTTCATGTTCAAAAGTACTCATATCCAGCCATGCTTCACTAGGTCCGAAGTTGGTACTTGCCGTGAAAAAAATATATTTTCCATCTTTGCTGAATACAGGGAAATTAGCTTCGCTATTTGCATCTGTAATCTGATATTTTTTTTTGTCTGAAATATTGTAAATAAAAATGGCACTGTAATGATTATCCACTCGATTATTATAGGTAATCCATTTAGAATCTGATGACCAGTCATAATTTAATTGTGGTTGTCCGGGAGTATACCAATCTCTGTCAACTGCAATCGGATTTTTTTCATCAATATCAATGACGTATAAAGCTCTTTTTTTATCAGTATACGCAATTTTTTTACTGTCAGGACTCCATACAGGATGATAATAAAAATTAGCACTATCGAGGGGAATAGATATGGCAGGCTTTTCTCCTTTTTGGTCACGAAACATTAAAGTGTATTCGCCATTTTCATCACTGAAATACGCAATATATTTTCCGTCAGGGCTCCATGCAGGATTTCTTTCATTTGCATTTGTTGTTCTTGTAATATTTCTAACATCCCCTTT
>JAYUFN010000211.1:0-5041 GCA_043738705.1 Bacteroidota bacterium | reverse complement strand
TTTCGTTGTAACATCACTGTTCGCATTTACAAGTGATCCACTACCAAATCCAGCCATTGAAGTAATTGCTGCAATATTTGCTGTATTCCCAAAAATATAAAGTTTGGTAGAAGTTCTTAATCCCATTACGCTAGGGCCTCCTCCTCCTCCTGTACTGGACGACCTTACTTCATATGTAATACCACCATAACTACTTGTTGAAACGAAAGTTGGTGTTAAAATATTTCCCGTTGAAGCGGTTGTATAAGTTAGCATATTTTGTCCCCACGACAACAACACATTTGTCCCTAAGTTATTACCGATATATAAATTAGAATGATAAGATCCTGTGAATCTATTAGTAGTACCAGTAACACAAGGAGTAACGTTAGAGAAAGGAAGATTCGCTATACTCATTTGTGCAGTCGCAAATGAACAAGAAAAAACGATAGCAATTATTACAAATAATACTTTCGTTTTGAATCCAGTAAATAGCTTCCGAGGCCACATAATTATAATGCATTATAACAGATCAAAAAAGCAAAATATTTATTTTTTTGCAAGTCAGGTTACTAATAAAAATTTGTTAGGGATTGCTACGGGGAGAGATTCAAACCAATTTAAAATTATGAAAAATATTCGACACGCTAGTAGGAATACGAAAACAAGTAATTAAGAAGTGTCTTCCCCGTTAATCAGTTAATTGAAATTTAAGAATTAGTATTTAAAAACCTTTCCCCCAGCCATCACTTCTTGTGCTATCTCATCAAAAGTTACTTTCTCACCAGTATGGCAGGCAGCATTAGCCATAATAGTGGCAATACTGTGATTATAACCCGCTTCTACGGGAGCATTAGGCTGTTTTCGGCTTCGCACACATTCCATCCAATTTTTAACGTGAGCAGTGGTCAACAAATCACCTCCTGTGTTAGCACCCGCTTCTACCTTAATCATTTCAGACAAGCTCAACTCAGGTAAAAGATTTGCTTTCATTTTCATAGGAGCCGCAAAGTTTTCGCGCAGCCCACCTCTTGCTGACACTTTATTAGTGATGAGGTTCAACTCTCCTCCATTACTATAATAAATTTCGCTAGGATTTTCATCTCCATTGTGCATCCGACTCATGAACACCACTTGAAATCCTGTAGTAGCATCATTAGATGGTCCATATTCAAAAACAGCGGTGGTTGTATCCCAATTTTTTCTTCCGTCCTTCCATTGATAAATTCCTCCGTTAGCTGTAACACTGCGAGGATGCGATAACCCACTAAACCAATTCACAGTATCTATCTGATGGCTCATCCATTGGCCGGGCATCCCAGAAGAATAAGGCCAGAATAATCGATATTCCAAATACTTTCTTGGATCGAAATTTTCATAGGGTCTATTTAATAAAAATCTTTTCCAGTCAAGATCTTCTTCCTTGCACTCTGCAACTAAATCAGGCCTTCTCCAGCGCCCAGGTTGATTTACGTTCCAGGTTAATTCAACCATTGTGATTGGACCAAACTTACCCGATTGTACAAATTCTGCAGCAGCTCCATAATTAGCCCCACTTCTTCGCTGGGATCCAATTTGCACAATACTTTTAGAGGATTTAACAGCCTTTAATGCTGCCCTATTATCATCCATTGTTTCAGCAAAAGGTTTTTCACAATACACGTCCATCCCAGCTTTTACAGCTTCAATCGTATGCAATGCGTGTTGAAAATCTGCAGTACTAATAAAAACGGCGTCGACTGTTTTTGAAGCATACAATTCTTCATTATTCCGATACGCATTAATATCATGACCCATTTTATTTTTTAAAAAAGCGGCCCCCTCTTCTCTTCTCTTTTTCCAGATATCTGATACCGAAACGATATCGAAATTCATGTCCTTATAAAACTGCATAAATGGGGGGATATGCGAACTCCTATGTCGATCTGAAAAACCAACCACTCCAACTCTTACACGATCGTTAGATCCAATGATGCGGGCATAACTTTTTGCATTGAATCCAATTGATGCAATATAAGTTCCAGCGACAGCTTTCGCTGATTGTTTGATAAAATTTCTTCTTGTGTTTGACATCTGGTAATAGTTAGTAGGATGAAATGATTAAAGTTCTTTTATTTTGATTGATCTAAACGCAACCTTTGTTCCATGTTCCTGTAATAAGATATGCCCTTTTAGCGCCATTCCAAAATTAGGATATTGGGCATATTTACTTCTCGCAACCAATGCGTAAAAATATTGGGTGCCACGCTGATATTCCAAAACCTTCCATCCGTTCAGCCAATGTTCTACACGACCATCTGGGTATACTGTAATTCTACCTCGATTCCATTCACCAATTGGTAACTTTTCTCTGCCATTTTTTTTGGCGGGGATCAAATCATATAAGGATGCTAAAGTTCTATTACCAATCGTTCCAAGTTTTGCATCGGGATGTTTATCATCATCAAGCAATTGATATTCTAAACCAATTGCAGAACCTACCGTTTTTTCTTTTTCTGTAACGAAATATTTTACCCCAGAATTTGCTGTATCCGATAATTGAAACTCAAATTGAAGATCAAAAGCTGCAAACTCTTCTTTTGTAACAATATCACCAGCATTTTGCGACTCGGCACCTTGCCCCTTACTTACTATTAAATTACCCTCTTTAATATACCAAGTCTTGTCAGGAAAATAGTCTTTATTAGCACCCCTCCAACCTTCTGTTGATTTTCCATCCCATAACAATCTCACCCCAAGTCTTTTTTCATCCTTAGAAATATTATTGACTAACGTATTAATTACAAAAGTATTATCAGCTGCAGTCGGCTTTAGGTTTTTTGTTTGAATCCTTATATTTTTCCATCTAATTTCTTCTCCTACATTTTTGGCATCAGATACTGCATGCACTTGCAAAGCAATAAAGCCACTTGCTGTCATATCATCAACTAAATGTGCACAAGTCACCCCATTTACCCAAGTTCTGATATCATTACCAATACACTCAATTCTGTAATGATTCCAATCGTTATGCTTGAATGCCTTTTTTGCGGCTGTATTATTTTCCAGTGTATATAACCAATCCCTTCTAGCCTCATCATAAATACCACCACTCCAACTTCGATCCGAAGGGTCTATTTCCATTTGATAGCCATGAACCCTTTCAGGTATTTTTTTGTCGGTCACATTACACTTGTCGCTGGGTGAATTCATTTCACTTCTAAATTGAACCCCTGAATTCATCTGATCATTCACTTTAAAATCTACTTCGAAAATAAAATCAGCATACTCTTTATTAGTAGCTAAAAAACTATTGGGCTCATTCAATACAGTGGTCCCAACAATTTCACCATGTTCCACAACGTATTTGGCTTTCCCATTCAATTGTCGAAACCCAGAAAGATCTTTACCATTAAAAAGTTGTTCCCATTGAACTTTGTCTTGTTTTTGGGCGAAAAGAGTGGATATGTAAAAAATGGATATCGAAAAATTAGTAAGGAATAATTTCATATACTGCAATTAAAGATGGATTTGTTTAGTAGTTCAAATTAATCAAAAAAGGATTACTAACTAAGTATCACTGAATGAATTATAATATACAATCGCTAAAACATAAATTTTACCCGCTGGATTAAGCAAGTAGTATGTAGGAGAAAATAAGGCGCCACAAAATCTTTTCAGGAAAAAAACGGGAATTCACCGTTAAAACATCGTTTCGTGTAAATAAACAACTACAAAAACAACAGGCCGTAAACTACAACTTTCGGCTCAGCTCCGCAGTTCCTTTACAGTAGAAAATAAGCAGTAAAAGCTTACACATTCTAAGTCACAATTAAATCTGCTGTTATGTTACAGAAAGTCTTAGTAGTAAACGATAACGAACTGTTACTGATGATTGCAAAGAAAATGATTGGGATTGCTCATTTTGCAAAGGAAACCATTACTGCTACTGATGGCTTGGAAGCAATCAACTACTTCGAAGACCTCATTCAAAATGAAGCAGATCCAACTTCAGCAGCACCCGAATTCATGTTTTTAGACCTTCATATGCCTACAATGGATGGATGGGAATTCTTAGAGCTGTTTACAAAGAAATATGCTAAATACTTTCCGGATCTTAAAATAGCTATTTTATCTGCTTCCGTAAATCTGGAAGATATGCTACTACTAGTTAAATATCCAATTGTTATTGACTTTGTTGCAAAACCAATTGATGAAGAATTATTGAACGAGATTCAAGCAAAATATTTTAAAAAAGAACTACAAAACGCTTAATTCATATAACAGCCTCTTAAGCTGATTCGATTCCAAGACCAATACAACATTTTATAGAATCAAAAATATCCGTTTTTTTCAACTATAAAATTCGGTGTTTTATACAGACAAATACGGTGTTTTAACAGCAGTGAAATAGTTTTAAGTTCAGTTACTTTGTTAGAACGATTTCGGAAAAACTTCTTTTAATCACTGATTTCTGCAAACTGGTTAAATGGAGACTTAAGATAATACCAGCATGTTTTAGGTATCTAATTTTCAGAAAACGTTTGTATCCCTTTCAAAGTTTGTACCCACTCAAATTACCCATGCAGCATTTTGTTCATTAGAACTATTTATAAAAAGTCAACAAAAACAAAACTGTAAATTTGTTACTACTCTTCTTTCATATTGTCAAAAAAAGAAAAACAATCTTCAAGGGTATTTTTTTTTCTATCCTGTTTAGTTTGTTAAGTTTCACGTCATGGTCGCGCCCAGTTATTAATAATATTGATGACGGAATAAATTATACTAATCATAATATCACGAAAGACAGTATTAAAAATACTTTAATTATAAATTCAATACCAGTTGCATTTATAACAACAGCAACTTCACAGTGTTTAAGTGGCAATAGTTTTAATTTTAACAGTGGCTCCACAATTAGTTCTGGCACTATCAGCTCCCAATCATGGACTTTTGGAGATGGTACATCTGGCACCGGAGTTTCTGTTTCACATACATATACTGCTGCCGGAACTTATCAGGTAACACTTGTGGTTACCTCTGATAAAGGTTGCACAGACAGTACTACGCATACTTATACGGT
>JAYUFN010000210.1:0-5043 GCA_043738705.1 Bacteroidota bacterium | reverse complement strand
GGATCTCTCAATGATTTCATGGCAAAAAAGCTTCATAATGCTTAAATTGCGTTCCGATTACAAATAATTTCAAACAACCAATTTAGTTATCATGAGTTACATTGTAGAAGTTCATGCACGTCAGATTCTAGACAGTCGTGGAAACCCAACCGTAGAAGTAGATGTTTTAACCGACGACGGGGCTTTAGGCCGTGCTGCTGTTCCAAGTGGAGCTAGTACCGGTATACACGAAGCGGTAGAATTAAGAGATGGAGACAAGAAAAAATATGCCTCTAAAGGTGTTTTAAAAGCAGTTGCAAATGTAAATGATATCATTGCAGAAAATTTAATTGGCTACGATATTACACAGCAGGCTGCGATTGATGAAGCCATGATAGAATTAGATGGCACTCCTAACAAAGGAAAATTAGGTGCAAACGCAATCCTTGCGGTAAGTATGGCTGTAGCTAAAGCTGCTGCTGACGAAGCAGGTTTACCTTTGTTTAGATATATCGGCGGAACCAATGCAAAAACTTTGCCTATTCCAATGATGAATATTCTGAACGGTGGTGCGCACGCAGATAACAAAGTCGATTTTCAGGAATTCATGATCATGCCAATTGGTGCTCCTTCTTTCAGTGAAGGGTTACGTTGGGGTGTTGAGATTTTCCACGTACTGAAAAGCGTATTGAAGAAAAAAGGATTCAGCACCAACGTTGGTGATGAAGGTGGATTCGCACCAAATATTCAGAGTAATGAAGAAGCTATCGAAACCGTATTAGAAGCTATTCAGGCTGCAGGTTATAAAACAGGTTCTCAGATTGTAATTGCAATGGATGCAGCGAACTCTGAACTATGGGACAACAAGAAGAAGAAGTATGTATTTCATAAGAGCAGTGGAAAAGAAATGAGCAGCGATCAGTTGGTTAAATTCTGGGAAAGCTGGGTTAAGAAATATCCGATCGCATCTATCGAAGATGGAATGGCAGAAGATGATTGGGCAGGCTGGAAAGCTTTAACAGAAGCAGTTGGGAGCAAGTGCCAGTTAGTTGGAGACGATCTTTTTGTAACTAACGTACTACGTTTACAGGAAGGTATCGATAAGAAGATTGCAAACGGGTTGCTTGTAAAAGTAAATCAGATTGGAACTTTAACTGAAACAATTAATGCAGTTACGCTGGCTCAGCACAATGGTTATAACACCATCATGAGTCATAGAAGCGGTGAAACAGAAGATACCACCATTGCAGACTTAGCAGTAGCATTAAATTGCGGTCAGATTAAAACTGGTTCTGCTTCTCGTACTGATCGGATTGCTAAATACAATCAGTTAATCCGTATCGAAGAGATGCTAGGAACTACAGCAATCTATCCTAAAGGGAAGGTTAAGTTTGGTACAAAATAAACAGTTGTTTATAAGTTGACAATCAGGTTAAAAAACTAATTACTTATTTTTAAACCTGATTGTCAACCTTTTTATAAAATGCAAAAAATTACAAAGATCCTAACCAACAAATACATGCTCTCAGCAGTATTTTTTCTGGTATGGATGCTATTTGTAGATCAGCGAGATTTTTTTCAACAGCGAGAAAGGAAGGCGGAGCTGCAGAAGCTGGAAGCTAAGAAGCGATATTATCAGGAAGAGATCGAAAAAGCACGCAAAACCCTTACAGACCTACAAAGCAATCCCGCAGCTTTAGAGAAGTTTGCACGCGAGCGTTACCTAATGAAGAAAGAGGGCGAAAATATCTTTACAATGGAAGATTCTGCCTCAGTAACAAAATAATTCTCCCCAGTTTACGTTGAATATTTTTTTTTAATATTTAGTATAGGAAATTGTATAAATCAGCAATATTCATAAGATATCGCCGTTTTGATTGTACCGTATCCTCTTAGTGAATAGGCATAATATGAAAAAAATAAAAGAGGAGGACCTTATGAGTTATTTATACAAAGAAGCTTCGCCGGCAGTGGTGAAAGCTGTTGAACAAGCCATGATCGAAGATCCAACAATCAAAGATCAATTAGAATTGTTACAGTTCAGCATGAAGCACTTAGAAAAAATAGATTTAAAATCGCCTAGTAGTGCTACAATACAAGCAATTTTGAAATATGCTTCAACCGGAAAAAAGTAAATTATTAGGAATTAGAAGTTAGTTTCCGATTAATTTTGTCAATCTCTATGACAAAAAAAGAAAGATATCAGCAGGCCATTGCCTATTTCGAAGAACAGATTCCCATTGCAGAAACTGAATTGATTTACGATAATCCATTTCAATTATTGGTTGCAGTAATCCTGTCTGCACAATGCACCGATAAGCGCGTGAATTTAACAACGCCAGCAATATTTAGAAAATATCCAACGGCACAAAAAATGGGGCAAGCCACTTTTGATGAACTCTTCCCCATCATCAAAAGTATTTCTTATCCCAACAATAAAACGAAGCACCTCATTGGCATGGCAAATATGTTAGTGAACGATTTTGATGCTGAAGTTCCGATGACAGTAGAACAACTGGTGAAGCTTCCTGGTGTTGGTCGCAAAACAGCCAACGTCATAACAAGTGTTATTGATAAGCAACCCAATATGGCAGTGGATACGCACGTATTCAGAGTCGCTGCACGCTTGGGATTAACTACTAATGCCAAAACTGTTTTAGAAGCCGAAAAACAACTCATCAAAAATATTCCTGAAGCATTAGTGCATCGTGCGCATCACTGGTTAATTCTGCATGGAAGATATACCTGTGTTGCGCGATCGCCAAAATGTGGAGACTGCGGACTTACAACGATGTGTAAATTTTATAAAAAAGAAAAATCTAATTAATCTAACCCTGGGTTCAGCAAAGCGTAAATCGTTTATGCGATGACAGTCCATTCTTCACTCTTATCTTTTCACTAAATTCTTCTTGCCGCGTACTAGTTCATAGGAGTGATCAATCATCTTGTGAAGTTCCTGATTCGAAATAGATCCATCTACAATAACTGTGTTCCAGTGCTTCTTATTCATATGCCATCCAGGAATTACAGATGCATATTGTTCCCTTAATTCAAGTGCCAGATCCGGATCGCACTTTACATTGAACTGAAGTGGAATACTATCAAAACCGGTAAGCAAAAACATTTTGCCATTGATTTTATAAACCAAAGTATCTGGTCCAAAAGGGAATGTTTCTTCAACATCGGGTTTACTCAAAGTGTATTCGCGTAATTGTTCAAGGTCCATATAAAAAAATTATTCAATGATAATATCTAAATGACTCAAAAGCCCTTCCAACCCGTCTTTACTAAAGCGTGCTTTTTTAATTTTATTGGTCAGAGGATTGATGGTGAAATTATAGGAAGTTCTAAAATCTGCTTTTTCTAAATTGGATGCATCAAAAACGGCACCAGTGAAATTGCATTGATCAAAAGTAACTTGAATTAATTCTGCCATTGAGAAATCGGTCTCTTGCAGATCGCAGTTGATGAATTTTGCTTGCCGCATTTTACGCTGATAAAAACTGGATAAGTGTAAATTACAATTCATGAATTTTGCAATGAATAAAAAATCATTGCATTCGTCGAAACGTAAACCTAATAATTTACAGTCATTGAATTGAACATCTCTAATGGCAGTGTTTCCAAGTTTCGCATTGCTAATATTGCAGCCAGTGAAAATGCAATCTGTAAACACGCAATTCGAAAGATCAGCACCGCTTAAGTTGCAATGTTTGAACCCACAACCCTCGTATTCAGCGGTAGGAAATGTCTTGGCAGAAAAATCTAGTTTCTCAAAATTCTGATCTTCAAAAATAGGATACGACATTATTTAGCTTTTAAATTCAACAATTGGATCCCAACATACAATGTATAATTCCAAAGTCTTTATTTTAATTGTTTAAGTAGATCGTTTTTCCTGTTTTTGCACTTCGAATGGCAGCATCCAATATTTCCATTACAACCATATTGTTTTCCAAAGATGAAAGGTCATATGCTTCTGGAGATATTTGTTTTTTTACTACTGCAGCCAAAAAGGCAAATGGATCATTTCTTGGCGAATCAAGATCTTTTAGTTTAACAGTCTCTTCTTTGAAACCATCGTAACCTTCCGCCATACGTGTTCGAAGTTGGTATTTATTGTCGGCATAAATGGCACCCGTAAGTCCATATACTTCCAAATCTTTTCTGCCGATTGGCCAATCCCATGAACCCTGTATGATGCTGTTTGATTGATCGTATTTTAAAATGATGATAGATTCATCATCTACTTTCGGATTATTTTCAGCCTGTAATTGTTGGGTGATGGCAGTAACAGAAATAGGCTTTTTTCCGTCCATTAACCAGGTGCTTAAGTTGGTGCCATAGCAGCCAAAATCTATAATGGCGCCACCGCCGTTTTGAATGGGATCAGTAAGCCAATTAAAAAACTCAGCAGGGATAGCTATTTTTTTCGGGCCACGATGACCATCGTGCACCACCATTTTTTTCATATCACCAATCAATCCTTTCTTTAATAACTCATTTGTTTTCTGGTTGCTGGGATACCAAGTTGTTTCGTAATTGGTGAGTAATTCGATATGGTATTTTAATGCAAGAGACTCCATCTTTTTTGCGTGTTCAAGATTTACTGCTAATGGTTTTTCTACCATCACATGAATCCCTTTGGGTGCAAAAAATTCAACAACGCCTAAGTGTTCATAAATTGATCCAAATGCACATACCGCTTCTGGTTTAGCTGCAGCAAACATTTCTGACATGGTATTATACACATTGTTCATAGAAAAGCCATACTGCTTTGCATAGCGCATGGCCAGTTCACGATTAGGTTCTACAATGCCAACTATTTGAATAGTACCATCATCTTTTCTACCTAAAATTCCATGCACATGCGTATGAGTAAGTCCAACAATACCCACACGCAAAGGATTCTGCTGAGAGAAAACTTGAATTGTAAATAGAACAGAAACAATAAATATACTTAGGCTAGATAGTTTCCAATTCATTTTATATTATTGAGCTCAATAAAAAATATAATTAATGTTTCTCTGATAAATAATGTTTTTTCAAAACGTCTTCTCCATA
>JAYUFN010000209.1:0-1786 GCA_043738705.1 Bacteroidota bacterium | reverse complement strand
CTGAAGCATCATCTGCTACCACAACTCCAACAATAGTTCTGGCTTCATTGATCTGTTCAAACTTACCCATTATATGTTTAGCTCTTAATTCTTTTATACTCATATCAGGAGCAAAAGCATTTTCCAAATCAAGAGGTGGAGTATCGTATTGCCTTTCACAAGAATAGAATTGGGAAATAAATAATAACCCAACTAAAATTCGTTGGTGAAAAATAGATTGATATAACATGATGCGATATTTTTAGTGATTAAAATCTGTAAGATGTAGATAATAAGAAATTAAATCCCATACCATGAAGGTATTTCGGAGGGAACTTATTGGGATCTCTATTGTCGAAATCGAAACGCAACTGCTCGAAGCCACTTAAAATAATACCATTTCTGTTTAGCAGATTATTGATACTGATACTCCAAACCCATTGCTGATTTTTTTTCTTGCCAATTGAGAAAGTATGGCTGAGAAAATAATTGAGCAGAAACGTGGCAGGCAGTTTTTCGATTTGCAATAATTGCTTGCCTTTTTCAGAATTGGGATCAATCGGATAAATAGCTTCTGCCGTTCTTCGAATCGGGTTCCACCCAAGAAATTGTCGATCAAAAAAATTGGCATTTATGTTCATCAGCCAGCTAGAATTTGTTCGATAATTAAATCCCAAAGAGTAGGCCGCTTGTGGTGAGCTGAGAGACTGATAATTTTTAGCATAGATCAACACTCTTTCAATTTCAGTAGCTGTATTATCGGCTGTTACAATTGCAGATTGACGGTTATTAAAATAATGGTTGCCATTAGCAAATACAAACTGTGCAGAAATGTTATTCGAAAGACGAACATCCATTCCAAATTCAATTCCAAAATGGGTTTGACCAATTCCACTTATTGCATAGTTTACAAAACTGTTATATGCATCATGATAAAAACTCAAAACATCCATCGCATTATTTGTTGCTATATAATAGAGTCCTGTATGAATTTTTAATTTAGAACTTTGCAACAGGTACCCAAATTCGGTCGAAAAAAGTTCTTCATTTGAGAGATTGCCCTGCGTTGCATCTCTTGTTCTAGGTGAAATAAAAAAATTGTCGGAATTAGGAGGCTTTGTAGCTGCCGTTGATATAATAAAAATTGATTGATTTCCAGTAATCGAATAGTTAACACCTAATCTAAAACTTGTATTTAAGAAATTATATACAATGGATTTTCCAAAAGAGTTCTCTGGGAATAACCCATTTCTCGTATTCCCAATTCTCCAAAATTGAGTAGCTACTAATTCTTCATCAAGATAGATTTCAAAGCGCCGGATTGGAATAATTAGGTGCGACCAAACATTTGTTTTATGATACAATATGTTATAATCATATCCAAAAGCGTCTCCTTTTCTTAAAATTCTGTTTGGCGTAATCAAATCGTTCTGAATCGCATACGAATTCACTGGCATCTCACTTTCTGCAAATTGATTCCAATTAACATAGAAGTCAGCCCCGAGTAAATCGTTAACGGTTTTGAAATAGTGGATTTTTTGAAAGCTAGCCGCAATACCTATATCAAAAAGGATTGATTCATTCCATCTGCCATGATAGGAGCTTGCAAAATTTAAACGGGTTATCTGCGCTTTCCTGTTCTCAATAATATATCTGGCTCTTTTTCCGCTAACCGTATTTCCTGCAATTCCGTTCGCATTAAATATGTTTTCTTTATTGATACTATTTACTTCATATAACCCATCCCAATTAATCTGTCTTTTATTAACATCCAGCTGCAATAACGATACCACTTGCTCCTTCAAAG
>JAYUFN010000208.1:0-5076 GCA_043738705.1 Bacteroidota bacterium | reverse complement strand
TCTTAGTGCTGATGCAACCTTCGGTCCAGTTTTGATATTGATCAATTGCATAGTCTTCGTGTTGCCAAACGCCGTGTATACCAATCTCACCCCCAATTTTTGCATTTTGAGGGATAACACCTTCGGCTTTTCGAATATTAAATTTTTCAATACTTTCTGCTGTTGGATAATCAATAGCCATAAATCGATTCCATTTTTCGTGTTTTCTTTTCCCCACAATATGAAAAATTCCTTCTGGTGTTTTGCGATCTCCTTGCATCATTTTATCGCCTAAATCTTTGCTGCCAAATACCACAGGATAACTTGAAATCCATTCTCCGGAAGCGTCTAAAAGTGTAAGGGTATACTTACCCTTATTGATTAGTACTGTAAAGCTATTTTTATTTAAATTTTTCGGTATGCTGTAAGGTATTCTAAATGAGACATTCATCGCCAATATGCCGAAGAGCAATAGGATGGAAGAAAGCCTTTTCATAAATGATTATTTAAATATTTAAACGTAATCTAAAGGAAAAGATTGTTAGCGACTTCTTAAATACCAACATTTTGGTATTATTAAAAAAAACGCCCCTTGGAAAAGGGGTGTTTAACATGAGAAATGATAATTGAACTGATTTACCACCTACTAAAGCGAACACCTACTGAATAAGGATATTGTTCTACACGTGTAATGTCTTTCTGTAAGCGATTCAAGCTATAAGAACCGTATATTCGAACCGGACCCAAGCCAACTTCTGCAATAGTTGCCAGTCGCCATGGTTCAAAGCTGAAATCACCATTTGTTTTTTGTTTCCCCCTTTCTCCACTGATCTGTTTATTTCGGCTACCAACCAAATAACCAGCACTCATACCTACACTGAAATTAAAACCGTTTCTATGATCTGGTGTTGTGTTAAAATTGATCATAAACGGAACTGTGATATAGCTGACGTACAATTTATTTTTAGAAAAAGCAACACTATCATTATATACATATGCCGTTGGGTCTTTACGGTAACTCAACCTACTATCGTACCTGAAATTGTACATTTCAAAACCAAGGCCATACTTTAAATTTACTACGTGTTTATATATATTTAGTTTTTGCATGAATAACCAAATGTTTACATTACTTGATTTTCCAGTTTTAAGTTGGTAGCTATTTTGATTTACCTGACCATCCTGTGCACGGAAATTTTTTAAATAACTACCAGCTTGAGCATAGCCATAATTGGTTAGATCACGATAGTTCGTAAAGCCCAGATCCATGATCCACCAGTTGGTGCTAATATTGGATTGGCGACGGGGGCGGCGTTCGATTTTTACATCTACTGTTTTATCCCAATCATGCCAGGGGCTAGTCTGTGTCTCCGCCCCCCCCTTATTTTTTTGATAATCACGAAATTGCCAACTCTTACGGTATCTAGATCAAAGACGGTACTATCTTTTTGGGCGAAACTTGTTCCAGCAATTATGCTGGCTAGGATTAAACATACTAAGCTTTTCATATTTTTCTTTATTTTAATGAACGGATATTGGCGGACTCGGATTTGTCTTCATCAGATTTATTTTTACTTTTGAAAATAGTAGTTGCTTTTCTAAAAAAGCCACGAAGCTTATCACGATTAATTTCAACAGATCCTAGATAGAGACTTTTTCTTTCGTCATCGGTATCTAACTCTTTGTAAACGGTAGGATGCATGTAGTTATTATCAATCTTTTCATCATGATGATTATTTGATGGAGGGATGATATTATTAGGTATTTCGGTTGATTGATCAAGTGTTTTTATAGTATTTAGCGATGGGTCGTTTTGTGTATTAATAGCGACGGTTTGGGTATCGGCACTATTTGTTTCTTTTATTTCAGTTTTGGTAATTAGGAGTTGATTCTTTTCTATTAATTTACTAGTGATTATATTGCTCGATTGAATAGGAATAATTGCTTTTTTTGATAATGAATTATTATTTAAAACCGTGTTTCGATGATTCGTGATTGTACTATTGTTGTTTGATTGCGCTTTTAAAACTTTAGAGGAAGAAGCCTGCCATTCATTGCTCTTGTTATTTTTTACAAAAACAGATTCGTTCTTGTTTTTTAAAAATAATAATCCTGAAATTGTTATAATACCTATCAGTGCTGCAGCTACAGCTAATTTTTTCCACGACAAAAAAAGGATAGGTTTCTCGGTTTTCGCTTCTCGAAATAATAAATTTTTATGAGTAAATCCGATTGATTCATTCGGAAGTTTTGTTTGTTTTAACAATTCTAGTTCATCACTATAACCTGGATTTTGTAATATAAATTCCAGAATCTTTTTTCTTTCAGTAATATTTAATTCATCATCGATCAATAATAAAAATTGCTCTTCATAATTAATACTATTGATTGATGTTGCCTCAGTTCGGTATAGTGTTGATTTATTTTCGAAATAAGTATCTTGCTCATTGTTAAGTTTAGTTTGCAATAGTACTTCAAGTTCATTTGCCAAATCCTTATTCTCTAATGCAAAACTTACTACCGTTTGCATCTCAGTTTCAGACAGTTCCCCGTCTACATAAAGCAGAAAATAGTTTTCATAATTTGATTGGTTGATGTTCATATTTCGAAATTTGTCGTTCTTTTTTATTACAATACATTCTCTGGGCTCACTAAATAATTTCGTAATGAAAGTCTGGCTCGATGTAAATAAACTTTCACCTGACTTTCTGTGAGCTCCATAATTTCTCCAATCTCTTGATAGCTATAGCCCTCATAATCTTTTAGCATTACTAAACTTTTTTGTGTTTCGTTTAGTCGATTCAAAGCTTCCATTAAAGTTTTTTTCAAATTACCGTTAGCTTGATATTGAGACCTTCCGTCTTCATTAAATTCATCTTTTAACTGAATTCTTTTGGACTTTCGGATATGATCGATCATTTGATTATATGCCACCGTAAACAAGAATGATTTTGATTTTGCTACTTCTACCGAGTCTCTACTACGCCACATTTTTTCGAAGGCCGATTGTATAATATCCCTTGCGTCTTCCTCGTGCCTGAGGTTTTTTACAATAAACCGATATACATTATCTGCATATTGATTAACACATTGGTTGTATTCAAACTCAGTCATAAACAGCGGCTCAGTTAATAATTGTTAGTATATTGATATTATACGGGTGACCCCTCCTTTTGTTACAAAACAATAAAAAAATAATCAGTTGTTTCAGTCAAGCGTTCTACTAATAACTTGATAATGGAGGTTGAGGTTAGTTTTTTTAATAAAATAAACTAGGAATGGCTACTAGAGTTTGAAAATGTAGATGATCACAGCAGTTGTGATCAAAAAAACCACGATTGATATAGCAAAATAGCGGCTTGCAATTTTGGCTATTCTTTCTTGCCGCTCCATTGGTAAATTAATATATTCTTTGATAGTAGAATTTACTGTTTGACGATCTCCATAAATAGTAAAAGCAATGAGGTAAATAATTGAAAGGATAATGATCATGCTTACCCTACCGGCTAATTCATAATAGTGCATTTCAAATAGGGTATCGTAAACTACATCAGGTTGGTTGTGTAGCTTATAATAGATAAAATATCCTCCTATTAGTGTTAAACTATTACAGATCCAAACTATGCCAATCCTGTGCACACTTCCTGTACCCGCTTCTCTGGTCCTATGCTGAATTCGAAGATTGTAATAATCTAAGCAGATAAGCGATTTAAAAATATTCATAACAGTTAATTCACATATGTGTTTACCATGTTACTTGAATAACGTAATGTAATATTTATTTGTTGTACCTCAACCCGAAAATTACAAAAGGTCTCATTGAGACCTTTTGTAATTTTAGTAGTTAATAACTTGTTCCTGAATCGATTCAGGAATTTGACGCCATTCATATTGCTGATTCCGAAGTTGTGGTTCGAAGCCTGCTTCTTTGATTGCCTGCTGTATAGTTTTATAGGTAAAACGATGTGGAGCTCCTGCGGCACTTACCACATTTTCCTCAATCATGATACTTCCAAAATCATTGGCACCGGCGTGCAAACAAATCTGAGCAGTTTGCTTTCCTACAGTTAGCCAACTAGCCTGGATATTTTTAATATTTGGTAACATAATCCTACTGATCGCAATCATTCTGATATATTCATCAGGGGTAGTAAGATTATGAACTCCCCTTATCCTAGCAAGAAGTGTATCGGCATCTTGAAAAGTCCATGGAATAAATGCCAGAAATCCTTTTGCTCCTTCCGGTTTTATGCTCTGAGTTTCTCTAATTTTAACTAGGTGAATAAATCTTTCCTCAATGGTTTCTACATGACCGAACATCATAGTAGCACTGGTGGTAATATTTAAATTATGAGCTTGGTGCATCACTTCCAACCATTCGTCGGCTCCGCACTTTCCTTTTGATATCAACCTACGTACTCGATCTACTAGTATCTCTGCACCTGCACCAGGCAAAGAGTCGAGCCCGGATTCTTGCAAAGCTTTCAAAGTGTCGAAATGACTCATTTTTGACAACTTACTGATATGTGCCACTTCTGGTGGTCCGAGACAGTGTAATTTTAAATGAGGATATTCCTGTTTAATTGCGCGAAAAATATTCGTATAAAAATCCAGCCCTAATTCCGGATGATGTCCTCCCTGTAAAAGCAATTGATCGCCTCCATATTTCAGGGTTTCTTCAATTTTTTTACGATAAGTAGGCATATCAGTAATATATGCTTCTGCATGTCCGGGTATCCGGTAGAAATTGCAGAACTTGCAATTAGCGATACAAACGTTAGTAGTATTCACATTTCGATCGATCTGCCAGGATACTTTTCCATGAGGCACTTGTATCTTCCTTAATTCGTCTGCAACGTTCATTAATTCGGTAAGAGGTGCGTGTTCAAATAAAAACATTCCTTCTTCGATACTGAGGAATTCAAATGCTAGGGCTTTCTGATAGAGTGTTGCTAATTGCATAGTTTTATTTTACTTGGTGCAAAGTTAAGGTGAACATCCATATCCTATCGAATTTACCCTCAGTAACAATGAATAATGCTTCCTAAAAAGCCGAGATATTGTAATTTAATTCGCTATATTCAATTACATGATTAA
>JAYUFN010000207.1:0-5095 GCA_043738705.1 Bacteroidota bacterium | reverse complement strand
TACAGTGATGACCCACAATGCATCTTTCACGAATTACAGCGCCAGACCAAATGATGGAATGATCACCAATTTTACAATCGTCTAAAATAGTAGCATTTGGATAAATCGTAACATCATTTCCAATTACTGAATTTGCACCCACATAACATCCTGCACCAATTCGAGTATTCTGTCCAACTACGGCGGTTGGATGGATAGATGCGTTGGGATGAATATCTTGATCAAAGCGAGGTAATTCAGGAAGAAACATTTCTAGCAACTGAGCCATCGCTAGGTCTGCATTTTTTACTTTGATGAGTGCCCTATTTTCTCCAGGCTCTAATTCAAAATCTTGGTTGATGATAGCAGCGCATGCTTTGGAATTCCCCCAAAATTTCAAATACTTTTTATGACCGATAAAACTGATCTGGCTATTTGATGCTATTTCTAATTGCTCAGGTCCGGTAATATTTGAAGAAGTATTACCAACTAGTGTTCCTTGTAAAACCTGATTAATTTCTTCAATAGTAAACGATTTCATAGCATGTATCTTTTGGATTTGGAAAGTACAATATTATTTTAAACTGAAATTAACTTGCTTCCGAGATGTTTTTTATTTCATCAAGTATGGCACTCCATCCCACTCCATTGTTCCAAGATTCCCGGTACCTTCTTTCACCTTCAGCTACTTTATTATAATCTCCCTGAGTTACCGTTAGAATGGTATGGTCTTCCATTTGTTGGAGTTGGTATGTTACGGTTAGATAGTTTTCAGGTAGGTCGGGTATAGTTGAGTTAGGATCGAAGACTGTGTATACCAAAAGCGTATTAGGCTCAAGCAATACTACATGCCCTTTTACAAAAACCATTTTCATGCCCTGATACTCACCCTCCCACAATAATTCAGATCCAATCTCCCATTCGGAGTTGGTTTCACATCCAAACATATACGCTTTAGTGATTTCAGGATTGGTAAGTGTATCCCAAATAGTTGCAGCAGGAGCTTTGATCTTTATATGATTGATGATATTCAGTTCAGATGACATATTGTGATTTTATAAAGGTTTAAACAAGTCCTTTATTTGAAATAATTCAAATAAAATGTCGACTATCAGCTACTATTTTACGAACAACAAGTATCTCCTGATTGCATTGGAGGACATTTTACAGAACCATAACTACAAAAAACACAACAGTCGCCTTCTTTTGGTTTTAGTTTACTCATGCAATTGGTGCACGCATAAAAATACTGACACGCATCTGTGGGCATTGTCTCTTCTTTCTGGGCAGCGCAAATAGGACAAGTGATAATAGACTGTAGAATCATAAAGTTTTGTTGAATTGTTAGTTTGATTTAGGTCATTACTTTATTTTAAAAAGCACTAGCATCTACCTCATTAATAAACTTAATAACGCCATTCATGAATATCTTTTGGTCATCCCACATTGAAAGATGACTTCCATTTGGACAGTACAGATAACGACCTTTTTGAACTAGTTTACTTTGTGCCTCCATAGCTTTTGGATCCATCGTATCATATTTTGCTCCAATCATTAAAGTAGGAACCGTTATTTCTTTTAGTCTTTTTTTAATATCCCATTTTTCTAACCTACCGCTGATTCCAAATTCACTGGGTCCTTGCATGAGGGTATAGATTTCTTCGTTGCCATGTTTAAAAGCACGGTTAACTCCATCCGGCCATTCGGTTAAACGACATAAATGCTCGTGATAAAAGTTTGGCATGAGCAGTTCCATATAATGTGGATTTTTAAAATCCTTTTTTGCTTCAAGCGCTCGAATTTCGGCAAGCACTTTAGGGTTCATTTGTTTGGCTAAAACTTCATCAGCATACTTAGCATATTCCGGTGCGCTAGCTACCATATTAGCTACAATTAATGCTTTCATATTTTTCTGGTACTTAAGCGCGTATTCCATGCCCAAAATACCTCCCCATGAATTTCCAAGTACATAAAAATTACTACTATCTGCACCAATGGCTTTTCGAACTTGATCTACTTCCTCAACAAACCTTTCAGTTGTCCAAAGACTACTATCTTTTGGCTGATCACTATAATAGGAACCTAATTGATCGTATTCATAAAACTCAAAACTTTCTCTTTGAAAAAATGTTTCAAAGCATTCCATATACTCATGCGTCATTGCGGGACCGCCATGCAATAAAAGAATTTTTATTTTTGGGTTCTTGCCAAAACGTTTAGTCCATACTTTAAACTCACCAACAGAAGTTTTGATGGGAATCATCTTTACTCCCCCCGATTCAACCGAATCGCCATAATTGAAATAATCAGCAAGCTTAGTACCTGTATTTGCTGTTTGCTGTTTGCAGGAAAATGCAATACAAATAAGTATTGTAAAGCTCAGTATGCGCATGTAATGTTTTTTTAAGTTGTAATTTAATAAGAGAAAAGTGCATTATGTTTCAAGTTAACCCTTTTCACAATTTCAAATACTCGATAATCAGGTATAATATTCAAAATTTAATAATTTCAATTGTACAATCTTAATCCCTGTAGTTGAGTGCAGGTTTTCTCTCTCCTAATAAAGCCTTGTACTGATAATCACCTTTTAAAGCCTTAAATTCTTCTTTTGCTTTTATAATGAGTGTAGGATCTGAAAAAAGATCGATAACGGTATAGGCTAGTGCTTTTGAAGCTACAATTGTTGCTCTTATGGCCATATCCTTGCCTCCGCAAGCTGCAGCCTGCCAGCTGTGCGCAGGTGTGCCAGGTATCCATGTTGCCGTTGTGAGGCCAACGGTTGGTACTACATAACTTACATCACCCACATCGGTAGATCCTTGATTTTTTTCAGTCTCGAGCGGTTTTACAAAAGCTGCAGAATCGAGAGGGGGAATTTTTCCAGAAAAGCTTGCCTGTAGTTTTTTGCCGAAAATTAATTCTTCAGGAGTATAAGTAATGCCACCCACTTTTTCTAAATTAGCCTGCATATCGAGTGCTAGTGTTTTATTTATGAGAAGATCATGTGTTCCATCAATTACTTCATAATCCATTTTTGTTTCGGTACCCATCGCAGCCCCTTCAGCGGCTTTCACCACTCTCTCAAATATACTTTCCACAAGTACTCTTTCTGGGTTTCTTACATAGTAAAATACTTCTGCAAAATCGGGCACTACATTCGGTGCTTTTCCTCCATTGGTAATTACATAATGTATTCTGGTTTCTTGAGGAACGTGTTCGCGCATCATATTTACCATATAATCCATTCCTTCTACTGCATCAAGCGCAGAACGCCCCCTTTCAGGGCTTGCAGAAGCATGAGCTGATATGCCATGAAATCTAAACTTGGCCGATTTGTATGCCAAAGCACTTGTATAGGTAACAGAATTTCTGGCACTTGGATGCCAGTGTAAAACGATATCAACATCATTAAACAAACCACCACGTACCATATATACTTTTCCGCCGCCACCTTCTTCTGCAGGACTTCCATAAACTCTAATTGTACCTTTAATTTTACCTTCTTTAAGAAGCGTTTTGATTGCTATTGCTGAAGCCACAGCGCCTGTACCAAATAAATGATGTCCACATGCATGTCCATTGGTATTATCCGCTATTGGTGTTTTTGAGGCAGAACTATCCTGAGATAAACCTGGCAATGCATCAAACTCTGCAAGTAGCGCAATCACCGGTTTACCAGTTCCATAAGAAGCTACAAATGCAGTGGGCATTCCTGAAACACCAGCTTCCACATTAAACCCATTTTCTTTCAATGTATTTTGTAATAGTAGTGAACTCTTGTTTTCTTTAAATCCAGCTTCAGCATAATTCCAAATAGTTAAAGCCACTTTTTTATAGGATCCGTAATTGGATTGAATATTAATTGCAGCTTCATCTTTTAAAAGATTGATTTGGTTTTCTGTAACTTTTTTCTGTGCTTGAGAGGAATAACCTATTGCCAATATTATTATAAACAGAGTGGTTGATTTCATGGTGATTTTTGTAGGATGATTAATTGGAATTATGTTATTCAACTAGTAATTATTTTTTTAATATTTTAGAAATAACTCTTTTTGCATTTTCACCCATGATCTTTCCTGTTTCTGTTTTAGAAAGGCCCTTTGTTTGCAACGATTCTGCCAGTTTTGGAAACTCAGTATACTTACTTAAAACGGGCTTAAAATTAGCATCCATATCTGTACCAATTCCAACATGATTAATTCCTACAACATCAATTAATCGTTTGATATTATCTACATATTCATCAAAGCTTTTATTAAACCCAGATGGCCATGCGCCGATTATACCACCCGTATCAGCTATTAGCTTTGCATGATCTTTTGAAATAGCGCGCTTCGCAATGGGGCGATCGGCTTCCATTTCCAGCATGCTATGCGATAAAATGATTGGCGCATTTGTAATATCCGCAACGTCTTTAGTAGTTTGATAAGAAGCATGTGCTAGGTCGATCACCATGCCCAGTTGATTCATCTTCTTTACTAAGTTTTTTCCAAATGGAGATAACCCATTAAAGACTGAATCTGCAGTTTGTAAATCGCCAACTTCATTTGGCGCATAGTGCACTAGTTGAATGGAACGAGCTCCGTCGATATAGGCTTCATCAACTCTATCAATACTGCCTTCCAGAAAATCCCCACCTTCCACTGAAATATAGCCTATCGGGTTTTTGTTATCAGCTTTTAGGTCCTTTGCATTCGTTGAGAATTGAATACCAGCAGTATTAAAAACGGACTTGAGTTGCGTGACTTGATTTTTATAAACTTTCCATCCTTCTCCAGCTGCGTATTTTCCTGTTACACTAATTCCCGTGGCGGTAGGTTTCAATAATCCTGCATCTGCAACTATTGAAAAGAAAGCACCAGTAAGATGCCCCTCCTTCATACTTGCAATAAGTTTACTGATGGCTGCATCTGAATTGTCTCCAAAATTTTTCTTAGCAAAGTTCCAGCCTGGGTGACTGTGTAAGTCGAAGTAGACGGGCTCTTTGCTTGATGCCACGAAATCTGCAAAAGATTTAATGGATAAAAGCGGACTAGCCGCAGCAATACTCACTGCGGTTCTTAGAAAATCCTTTCTTGTTTGCATAAAAACTACTTGAAGTTTTATTTAATCATCG
>JAYUFN010000206.1:0-13995 GCA_043738705.1 Bacteroidota bacterium | reverse complement strand
GCCAATACTTCAACAAGTTTGTCAGTTTCTTCACGATGACCACTAGTTTCGAAAATGGTGTAGTCCTTACGGATCACAACAGCTCTTGCACCATATTCACGAAGTAATCTTTCAACGATTGCTTTTTCAGCGATCTCGTCGGTCGATACTTTATATAAAGCAAGTTCCTGCCAGATGATTTCATCATTGGTATTGTAATATGCTTTTAAAACTTCAACTTGTTTCTCAATCTGACGTGCTAGTTTCCTTACTACTTCTTCAAATTCGTTGATGACTATAGTAAAGCGGTGTATTCCTTCTGCTTCAGACGGTGAAGTATTTAAACTTTCGATATTGATCTTTCTACGCGAAAATATCGTAGCAATACGAACCAATAAACCAATATGGTTTTCGGTATATACGGTGATGGTAAATTCCTGTTTATTCATAACAAACCCCTGAGGGAATTTTTAATGATAAAATCTTGCTTATTTTAATCTTATTTCACTTACACTGCAACCCTGTGGTACCATTGGAAACACATTGTTTTCTTTACCTACCATTACTTCCAGCAAGTAAGAACCCTTGTGATTCAACATGGTTGATAAAGCATGGTGTAAATCTTCTCGCGTACTTACTCGCTGTCCTTCGATTCTGTAGGCTTTTGCAAGGGTTACATAATCAGGACTAGCAATGTCAACAAATGAGTAGCGCTTATCATTAAATAATTGTTGCCACTGACGTACCATTCCAAGGAACTGGTTATTCAGAATAAGGATTTTAATATCCACTTCGTTTTGCATAATGGTTCCTAATTCTTGGAGGGTCATTTGAAAACCACCATCGCCGATTATCGTAATTACCTGCCGATCTGGTGCTCCAAATTTTGCACCGATAGCAGCCGGCAGACCAAAACCCATTGTTCCTAAACCACCAGAAGTGATATTACTTTTTGACTGATTGAATTTTGCATATCTGCACGCTACCATCTGGTGCTGACCAACATCTGTTACAATGATACTGTTACCACCAGTTAATTCATTTAGATTGCGAATTACTTCACCCATTGTTAATACCTCACCGATTGGATTTAGTTCAGCGTTGATTACTTCCTTCACTTCTTCATCCATGTATTCTTTAAACTTGTTTACCCACTGCGTGTGAACTTTTGCATCAACCACTTTTGTCAAAAGAGGAAGTGTTTCTTTGCAATCACCCCAAACACCAACTGTAGCTTTTACATTCTTATCAATTTCAGATGGATCAATATCGAGATGAATAACTTTTGCTTGTTTAGCATATTTATCTAGCCTTCCCGTAACTCGATCATCGAATCGCATACCAATTGCTATCAACACATCACAATCATTGGTGAGTACATTTGGCCCATAGTTACCATGCATTCCTAGCATACCCACATTCAAGGGATGGTCTGAATCCAATGCACTAAGGCCCAGAATAGTCCATGCAGCAGGAATCCCTGATTTTTCAATAAATGCTTTGAACTCATTTTCTGCTTTTCCCAAAATAACACCCTGACCAAATAGTACAAATGGCTTTTCTGCTTTATTGATTAGCTCTGCTGCTTCAACAATAAATTCTTTACGGATAATTGGTTTTGGGCGATACGATCTGATATGTGTACAGGGCTTATAACCCTCGTAATCGAATTGCTGTAATTGAGCGTTTTTAGTAATGTCGATCAAAACAGGACCAGGTCGGCCAGTCTTTGCAATATAAAATGCCTTTGCTAACACGGTTGGAATTTCTGTTGCATCTGTTACCTGATAATTCCATTTGGTAACTGGTGTAGTGATATTGATTACGTCGATTTCCTGAAAAGCATCGGTTCCTAATAAATGAGCATATACCTGACCTGTGATACAAACTAATGCTGTGCTATCGATCATTGCATCAGCCAAACCTGTTACCAGATTTGTTGCACCAGGGCCACTTGTTCCAAATACCACTCCTACTTTTCCGGAAGAGCGAGCATAGCCCTGACCAGCGTGAATACCGCCTTGTTCGTGACGAACAAGAATGTGTTTTAATTTATCTTGATAATCATAGAGTGCATCATAAATTGGCATGATTGCACCACCGGGATATCCAAAAATGGTATCTACACCTTCAGCAATAAATGCTTCTAAAACGGCTTTAGAACCGCTGATAGTTTGCATTTTTTTGGGTACTGCTGTTTCTTTTAAAATTTCTAAAGTTTCCATCATTAAAAATTGAATGTTGAACTTAATTATTTTAAGCTTCGTCGGTTACACAACCTTCCGAGGCGTCTTTTACACATTGTGCATATTTGAATAACAAACCTTTTGTTGCTTTTAATGCGGGTTGTTTCCAATTAGCTCTACGTTGAGCGATGATCTCTTCACTGACTCGAAGATGGATGCGATTATTCACGGCATCTAATTCAATGATATCATCATCTTCTACTAATCCAATCAATCCTCCAACAAAAGCTTCTGGAGTAATATGACCAACCACAAATCCGTGGGTACCACCACTGAATCTTCCATCAGTAATTAATGCAACAGACTTACCTAAGCCAGCACCAATAATTGCAGAAGTTGGCTTCAACATTTCGGGCATACCTGGTGCGCCTTTTGGACCAACGTGTTTAATTACAACAACATCGCCGTGCTTGATTTTTCCGCTGTTGATTCCTTTAATCAACTCCTGTTCGCCATCGAAAACCCGTGCAGGTCCAACAAATTTCTCACCTTCCTTACCGCTGATCTTTGCAACAGATCCTTTTTCGGCGAGATTGCCGTATAAGATTTGTAAGTGTCCAGTAGCTTTTAAAGGTGTTTCAAAAGGCAAGATAATTTTTTGCTGATCAAAATCTAGGTCAGGTACATCGGCCAAATTTTCAGCAATTGTTTTTCCAGTAACAGTTAAGCATTCACCATGTAAGAATCCATTTTTCAATAAGTATTTCATTACAGCAGGAACACCACCATACTGATGCAAATCCTGCATGAGGTATTTACCACTTGGTTTAAAGTCGGCAAGCACAGGAGTTTTATCACTGATTACTTGAATATCGTCTTGTGATAGTGGTACGTCTACACTTTTTGCCATTGCAATCATGTGTAAAACAGCATTTGTTGAACCGCCTAAGATCATAATCACGGTAATAGCATTTTCGAATGCTTTGCGTGTCATGATATCTTTTGGCTTGATATCTTTTTCGAGTAAAAGTTTGATTGCTTTGCCTGCGTCTTCACACTCTTTCTGCTTCTCTTCACTCAATGCCGGATTAGAGGAGGAGAAAGGCAAACTCATACCCAGTGCTTCAATAGCACTAGCCATTGTGTTAGCAGTATACATTCCACCACACGCACCTGCGCCAGGACATGCATGTTGAACGATACCTTTAAAATCAGCTTCGCTGAGATTGCCTGCAATTTTTTGTCCGAGTGCTTCAAAAGCCGAAACGATATTTAGGTCTTGTCCTTTATAATGTCCAGGAGCAATGGTTCCACCATAAACCATAATGGAAGGACGATTTAGTCTACCCATAGCAATTAATGAGCCTGGCATATTTTTATCGCAACCGGGAATAGCAATTAACGCATCATAATATTGTGCACCACAAACAGCTTCAATAGAATCTGCAATAATATCTCTGCTCACTAATGAGTAACGCATTCCATCAGTACCATTACTCATTCCATCACTTACACCGATGGTATTAAAAATTAAACCCACTAAATTGTTTTCCCATATTCCTGTTTTTACTTTTTTCGCAAGATCATTCAAGTGCATGTTACAAGTATTGCCATCATAGCCCATACTTACAACACCAACTTGCGCTTTCTGAAGGTCTTCATCTGTTAAACCAATTCCGTAGAACATGGCTTGTGCTGCAGGTTGCGTTGCGTCTAGTGTAATTGTTTTGCTGTACTTATTTAATTCCATGATCTTCTAATTTCCGATTCTATTTATATCAAATTATTTATTAGCTACTATTAATGCTTTATAGGCATCTTGAACTTTTTTACCAAAGGTATCATTCCAATCTTTCTTAAAAGCAATGCCATCAAGGCTTTCCCAACCAATTACTTCAGCAGCAGTACCACAGAAAAATGCTGCGTCGGCACCATATACCTCTTCCTTAGTAAAAAATTTTTCTTCAACTTCAATGCTTAAGCGTGAACATATTTCTAGCACAGTTGCTCTTGTAATGCCTGGCAAAATATTTCCAAGTGCTGGCGTAAAGAGTTTACTATCCTTTTCAAAAAACATATTTGCACCCGGACCTTCAGCAACATAACCGTTCATATCTGTTAACAGCGCTTCATCGTATCCATTTTCTTTTGCTTCGTAACTAGCAAGAATACTATTAACATAATGACCAGCAGCTTTTGCAGTTATCTTAAATCCTTTCGGATTGGGGCGTTGAAAAGTTGAAGTACCGATTCGTAATAATTTATCACCTAGGAATGCGCCCATTTCCCAAGCTTGAATCGTTAAATGCGCTTCCGTATTGAGATTGAAAGACATATTTGCTCCGCCATAAACCAAAGGCCGAATGTAAGCGTTCTGCAAATTGTTTTGTTTCAACACTTCATATGTAGCATCAATTAATTCTTGGGATTGATAATTGTAAGGAAGTCTCAATGAATCTGCAGAGTGCTTTAAGCGATCGTAGTGTTCTTTTGCTTTGAAAATCTGTGTACTACCATCTACGGCTTTATAGGAACGAATGCCTTCAAATACCGAGTAGCCATAGTGCAAGGACTGGCTATATAAATCAATTTTAGCTTCAGCAGCTTTCACAAAACCGCCATCGAGATAAATAATTGTGTTTTCGTTGTAATAATTTGCCATAATGCTTTTTTGTTCTTTAATTAAATTTCGGATGTTGGTAAAAACAAAGCCCCACCTGTTTCGAGGTAGGGCTTTTATATTTAGTTTATTTCTTAACTATCAAATTGCAAAACCTCCGTTCAGAGCATGAATAATAATGACCAACACAATCGTAATGACTGTGCTAATTGTAATGACATTATTTAATTTGCTTTTTAACATCGGCTGATATTATTGCGAATTTAGTACTGTCATCCGAAATAAACAAAGAACTCTGCTATTAAATAAATCCTTAAATATTAATTTCTGAAACATTCAAGGTCTGGATTGACTTAAAAAGCGCGGCGCAGAAGCGCCACGCGTAAAAACTAAAACTATACTTTATGAGAAAACCCTAATTAGTGGCCAACTCAGGGGTGTAAGCCCTTGCCAGCTCATGTAAATCGCCTTCCTGCACTTCTTTCTTTTTATCGGCGACCTGTAAAAACTTTTCGTATAAATAGTCAATATCATTTCGTGAATATTGGTATCCAATTTTTTGGAAACGATGTGCCAATGCACTTCTGCCACTACGCGCAGTTAAAACGATTTTACTTTCTCCAGCCCCTACTTCCTCAGGATTAATGATCTCATAAGTCTGTGCATCTTTCAAAAATCCGTCTTGGTGAATACCTGATGAATGTGAGAAGGCATTTGCTCCTACAATTGCCTTATTTGGCTGAACGGGCATACGCATGATCTCAGAAACCTCGCGGCTTAGGGGATATAATTGTTTGCTATTAACATTTGTATGAAAGCCCAAATCTTTATGCGATTGAATGATCATTACAACTTCTTCTAATGAAGTATTTCCGGCTCTTTCGCCTAACCCATTGATAGTACACTCAATTTGTCTTGCGCCACTAATCATGCCAGCAATGCTGTTAGCGGTGGCTAACCCCAAATCGTTGTGGCAATGGCAGGAAAGAATTGCTTTGTCAACATTACTTACGTTGTTGATCAAATAAGCAATTTTCTCTCCGTATTGGTAGGGTAAGCAATAGCCGGTGGTATCAGGAATATTTACTACGGTGGCACCGGCTTTGATTACGGCTTCAACTACGCGCGCTAAATATTCATTATCAGTTCTTCCCGCATCCTCAGCATAAAACTCAACGTCATCTGTGAAGTTCCTTGCCCATTTAACACACTGAATTGCTCTTACTAATATATCTTGTCTATTTGAATTGAATTTGCTTTTAATGTGAAAATCAGAAGTGCCAATTCCAGTATGGATACGAGAACGTCGGGCATGCTTTAATGCCAAACCAGCTATTTCAATATCTTTTTGAACCGCACGGCTTAATCCACAAACGATAGCATTTTTAACTGCTTTGGCAATTTGGGAAACAGATTCAAAATCGCCAGGACTGGATACAGGAAAACCCGCCTCAATGATATCAACACCCAATGCCTCGATTTTTAAAGCCAATTCCAGTTTTTCTGTAGCGTTTAATTTACAGCCAGGAACTTGCTCGCCATCGCGCAGAGTAGTATCGAATATGAAGACTTTTTCGCTCATGTTTAACTATTTTTCGCACCCATTGGTATAAAGTGGCAGGCTCCCAGTTCGTTATCGATTGCCTTTAATAACAAATCCTTCGCCTGCCATATTCGAATGTAAGACGTTGAATTTCAATATCCCGATCATTTTAGATAGGGTTTTACAGTGCTCAAATTGTATTATATTTGATCAAAGCCTTACTGATATTGCACTTTAGCTCAAAAAAATTACGATGCCTAACCGTTCTACTGACGCTTTGTTTTTATTGATTCAATCTCTTGAAAGGTCGGAAAAACGAAATTTTAAGCTTTTTGTGAAGCGAAACTCTGGTTCGGGGGACCTTAAAATTATCCAGCTCTTTGATGCAATGGAGAAAATGGACGAGTACGATGAGGGTTTATTACTCAAAAAAAATAGAGCCATCCAGAAACAGCAAATTTCTAATTTAAAAGCCCATTTATACAAGGAACTACTGGCTAGTCTGAGGCTTTTGAAGCAAGAGAATAATATTGATATACAGATTCATGAACAGCTCGACTTTGCCCGGATACTTTATAATAAGGGGCTTTACCACCAAAGTCTGAAGATGCTAGAAAAAATCAAAGAACTGGCAAAGGCAAATAATCAGCTTACTTATATTCTGCAAGTACTGTTTTTGGAAAAAAAGATTGAGGGTTTGCATATTACCAGAAGTATGCAAGACAGGGCCGACCGCCTGGCTGCAGAAGTAGATCACGCTAATCAACGACTTACAGTGATTGGATCGCTTTCAAATTTATCGTTACAATTATATAGTTGGTATATTAAAAACGGCTTAGCTAGAAATAGCAAGGATACTGAAATGCTGAATCAGTTTTTTAATAGTAGTGTAATTGAGGCATCGAAAGACGCTACCGGTTTTTATGAGCGACTTTACCGATACCAATGCCATTGTTGGTATGCATTTATTACTCAGGATCTGATTATGTACTATCGTTACAGTCAAAAGTGGGTGGATTTATTTCATAACAATCCCAAAATGATCGATATCGAAACAGCGCATTATATCAAAGGCATGCATAATTTGATGGGCGCACATTTCGATTTGCGCAACTACCAGAAATTTCAAGACACGATACTTTGTTTTGAAGGCTTTTTCCAAACACCGATCGTTCAGCAAAATCAAAATAATCTAATACAGGTTTTTGTTTATTTACAAATCTCAAAGCTGAATAGGCATTTTTTAGAAGGAAGCTTTACAGAGGGATTAGCGGATATCCCATACATCGAAGAGAAGTTGAAAGAATATGAATTATATCTCGACAGGCATCGAATATTAGTCTTTTATTACAAGATGGCATCCTTATTTTTTGGAAGCGGCGTTTTTGATAGAAGTATCGATTACCTAAATAAAATTATTAATTGGAAAGTAGATCTTCGAACCGACCTGCAATGCTATGCGCGTTTATTGCATTTGATTGCCCACTATGAATTAGGTAATTATAATATTCTTGAATATTTGTTAAAGAGCGTATACCGATTTATGTCGAAGATGGAGAACTTGAGCACGGTTGAAGTTGCGGTATTTGCTTTTATAAAGTATAGTTTCCGCTTAAAGCCAAAACAATTAAAACCGGAATTCGAAAAATTATTAGTTCAGTTAAAAGAATTGGAACACGACCGATTTGAAACCCGCGCATTTATGTATCTAGATATTATTTCTTGGCTTGAAAGTAAAATTTCGGGAACACCTGTGCAAACAGTTATCAGGAATAAATTTATAGAAGCACAAAAAAAATCAATGTCAAGGCTTGCTCCGGTATCGGAATAAAAACAACCTATCTCTTTTAAAAACTCCAGAGAAAACGTATATTCCATTTTCAACTATTTACTATGTATCAATATCTAAAAATTTTTTTCGTAGGGATCATTTTTTCATTCATCACGGGATCGATTACCGCACAGATAGCTAAAGCGCCGGATCGCAAAGAAGGAGATGGCCCATATGCCCAATTGATTATCCGTGGAGTAATATTAATTAATGGTACAGGTGCCCCTGCTTATGGACCAGTTGATATCGTGATCGAGAAAAATAAGATTATTCAAATCGTTTCTCTAGGTGCTCCTGGAACTAAGATTGATACCAAGCGAAGACCTGTTTTAAAAGAAGGAGGTAAGGAATTGAATTGCGAGGGGATGTATGCAATGCCGGGATTGATTGATATGCACGGTCATATTGGTGGAACAGAACAGGGTACCCCTGCTGAGTATGTTTACAAATTATGGATGGCACATGGTATTACCACTATTCGCGATCCGTCGGCTGGTAATGGGTTGGATTGGGTATTAGATCAGAAAAAAAGAAGTGCTGCGAATCAAATAACAGCGCCACGAATTTTTGCATATACTGCTTTTGGTATGGGAAGTTCCACTCCGATTACGAATGCTGATCAGGCTCGCGCTTGGGTTCAACAAAATGCTAAGAATGGTGCTGATGGCATTAAATTTTTTAACGCTCCTCCAGAAGTAATGGAAGCTGCAATTAGAGAAAATAAAAAACTGGGTCTAAGGTCTTGTTGCCATCATGCACAAACGGATGTTGCAAGATGGAATGTATTAAATTCTGCAAGAGCTGGTATGACGAGCATGGAACACTGGTATGGATTACCGGAGGCTTTGTTTAGTGATAAAACGGTACAACAGTTTCCATTGGATTATAATTATAATAACGAGCAGAACCGTTTTGAAGAAGCAGGAAAATTGTGGAAACAAGCTGCTGCGCCATATAGCGAACACTGGAATAAAGTGATGAATGAATTATTATCACTCGATTTTACAATCGACCCTACTTTTAATATCTATGATGCTAACAGAGATTTACAAAGGGCACGCAGAGCCGAATGGCATGAGAATTATACCCTCCCATCGCTCTGGAAATTTTATGAACCAAGCAGACAATCACACGGATCGTATTGGTTGAATTGGGGAACCGAGCAAGAGGTAGAATGGAAAAATAATTATCGTTTATGGATGACATTCATCAACGAATATAAAAATCGCGGAGGACGTGTTACTGCCGGATCAGATAATGGATTTATTTATCAAACATATGGCTTTGGTTATATCCGAGAATTAGAATTATTACGCGAAGCAGGGTTTCACCCTCTTGAAGTAATCCGCTCCGCTACTTTGTATGCTGCACAGGCATTGGGTGGCGATAAAGAAATTGGATCTGTTGAAGTTGGTAAGCTTGCAGACATTGCAATTGTAAATGCAAATCCTTTGAAAAATCTACAAGTATTGTATGGAACTGGAGCGATTGAATTGAATGCGGATAACAAAGTGGTAAGAACTGGGGGTGTGCAGTATACTATTAAAGACGGTATTGTATATGATGCTAAAAAATTACTAGCAGATGTAAAAGCAATGGTTGATGCTGAGAAAAAGAAAACAGGCTGGATTCTCAAACAACCTGGAATTGAATAAAGTGAAAAGATAAAAGTGAAGAAAAAAGGAAAGCCGTCCCAAACACTCGGGGCGGCTTTCCTTTTTTCTTTTATTATAATTGACTTCTCAGTAGCTTAAGAATAAATCCTTTCAACAGTATCCTTGAATTTTTCCATAATTACTTTTCTTTTTAAGCTCATTTTTGGAGTCATTTCGCCAGTCTCGATACTCCATTCACGAGTTAATAATTCAAATTTTTTAATCTGTTCCACATGATTAAAAAATTCATTGAAGCTTTCAACTAACTGACGATATAGTTCTAATACTTTCGGATGGTGTAAAGCGTCTTCAATGGTTGTGAATGGAATATTTTTTTCGCGCATCCATTCTTTTAAAGTTGGTAATGAAGGAACGATTAATGCCCCTACGAATTTTCTTTCGGAGCCTACTACCATTACTTGTTCAATAAATGGACTTTCACTTAATTTATTTTCAATAGGTTGTGGGGCAACATATTTTCCTCCGCTCGTTTTAAAGAGTTCTTTTTTACGGTCTGTAATTTTTAAATATTTACCATCTTCAAAAACGCCAATATCTCCTGTATACAGCCATCCATCAATAACGGCTTCTGCTGTGAGATCTGGTCTTTTATAATATCCAACCATCACACAATCGCCCGAAACAAGGATCTCTCCATCTTCTGCTAGTTTCACTTGAATACCATCTATTGGCGGTCCAACTGTTCCGAATTTAGTTCCGCCTTTCTCCTGACGATTAACACTTATTACAGGACTATTTTCTGTAGGGCCATACCCTTCATATACTGGCACTTGAGCAGCATTAAAAATGCGCAATAATTTTACCTGACACGCGGCGCCACCTGTAACAATAAAAGACACTTTTCCTCCGAGGGCTTCGCGCCATTTAGTAAAAATTAGTTTGTTAGCAATTGCTAACTGTAAATTATACCAAGGTCCACCGGATACATTCTTATCGTATTTTTCGGCTAATGCTACAGCCCAATAAAATAAACTACGAGCGACCCCCTTTAATTCAGCACCCTTTAACATAATACGCTCATATACTTTTTCTAAAAGGCGAGGCACAGTTGTAAATCCATCTGGGTTTACTTCTTTTAAGTTTTCTCCAATGGTATCCAAACTTTCTGCATAATAAATACTGATACCACTAAACAGATAAATATAAGTGACCATTTTTTCGAAAATATGGTTGAGCGGGAGAAAACTTAATACTCTTGACTCAGGAGCATCATTAAAAGGAAAACTCTTTTTTGAATAATATACGTTGGAGTAAATATTTTTATGACTTAACATCACACCCTTTGGAGTTCCTGTAGTGCCGGAGGTATAAATAATAGTAGCTAAATGATCAACAGGAATCTGCTTCTTTAAGTCGTTTACTTTTTGGATAGAATTCTCGTTCGCCAAATTGGTTACATCGCTCCAATGAGCAACGTCATCCAAATTATCGAAGCAATAAATATTTTTAACTGAGGCAACTCTAGCACTAACATCTTTTGCTTTTTCATAAAGCTCTTTATTTCCAACGAAAATATATTTAACTGCAGCATCAGTTAAAATAAACTCTAGTTCAAGCGGATTAGTAGTTGGATAAATTGGTACAATGATTACGCCAATCTGTTGAGCAGCCAGATCCGTAAAAATCCACTCAGGTCTGTTATTGCTGATGAGGGCTATTTTATCGCTAGACTCGGGTGTAAAGTCATTTCCGCTTAAACCTAATTCTAATAGTCCCGCACTGAATTGATTGGCAATTTCTGCTACTGTTTTTGTACTATATTTTACCCATTTGCCATTCTCTTTTGCAGACAACATATCTTCCTTAGGAAAGCATTGGAGCTGGTGATCGATACAATCAAAAAGTCTTTTACTATTCATATTTGCAAGCATTAGAATGAATCTAGAAATTGATTCAGCAATATACCAATATGAATCTCCTTTGAATTACTGATACAAGCTAATCGAAATTCAAATTAGGTAAAAGGGTACAAATAAAAAAGTGTAATTATTCGAATATCAGATGAGTTAAAAGGCCATCTCTAAGTTTTGGTTCAAACCAAGTGCTCTTTGGAGGCATTACTTTTCCACTGTCAGCAATATTGAATAACTGATCCATGCTCACCGGAAAGATACTAAAAGCTGCAGCCATTTCGCCGCTGTCAACTCTTTTCTCCAATTCTGATAAACCTCTGATGCCTCCAACAAAATCAACTCTCGTATCAGTGCGTGGATCATTGATATTTAACAATGCAGAAAGCACATTATCTTGTAAAATGGTTACGTCTAAGATGCCGACGGGGTCATTTGTGTAAGTGTCTTCCTTTGCAACTAGTTTATACCATTGATGGTTTAAGTATAAACCAATTTCATGCAAATTGGCAGGTCTAAATGCGTTATTTCCTTCAGCAATAACAGTGAATTTAGTTTCTAATGCTTTTAGAAATTCTGCATTACTTAACCCATTCAAGTCTTTCACAACCCGATTATAATCCATGATATGAAGATCATTTGCAGGGAATAATGTAGTAAGAAAATAATTAGCAGCCTCTGTTGCATCATTACCAAGTGCCGAGCGCACTTTTGAAGCGGAAGCTGCGCGGTGGTGGCCATCTGCAATATAGGTGCAAGGAATTTGATTTGCAAAAATGGAACTAATTTGGTCACAGATTCTCTCATCACTAATGATCCAGATGGTATGCTGAATGCCATCATCGGCTGTGAAATCGTATCCAGGAGACTTGTTCGTTTTCCACTTTTCAATGATGGAATCAATCTCTTGGTTATTTCTATAAGCCAGAAATACATTGCCTGTTTGTGCTCCTGAAGTTTTAATATGATTGATTCTATCTAATTCTTTTTCTGGACGGGTGAATTCATGTTTCTTAATAATATCATTTTCATAATCATCCACACTACTAACACATACCAGACCAGTTTGACTAAGACCGTTCATAATTAATTGATAGATATAGTAACATTCTTTTGATTCCCGGAACAGAGTTTCGCGCTGTATAGAAGCAACTAAATTTTCTTTTGCTTGTTGATACACTTGCTGAGAATGAACATCAACTGTTTCGGGAAGATCGATTTCACTTTTTGTGATATGAAGAAATGTTGCTGGGTTACCCTGTGCTTCAATCTTCGCTTCTGCACTGCTTAATACATCGTAGGGACGGCTGGCAACTAATTTTGCTAATTGTGCCTGGGGTCTTAATGCTTTAAATGGTTTAATATTTGCCATAATCTATACTTACTTGCTACTTAATAAAAATGTGCTATCCGTGTTTTGCTGCAAATGATTGTATCAAATCGGTCATAGCCTGTACGCTACTCAATGGTAGTGCGTTGTACATGCTAATACGAATACCACCAATTGTTCTATAACCTTTCACACCAATGAATCCTGCTTGTTTACATTCATCGAGAAATAAGTTTTGTAAATGTTCGTCCTCAATAAAGAATACTGCATTCATTTCACTACGATCTTCTTTTGCAACATAGGTTTTGAAAAAAGGTAAACTATCGAGTGTATTATATAATAATGATGCCCTTTCTTTACTTCTTTTCCCCATTTCAACTAAACCTCCTTCCTCTTCAATCCATTTTAGGGTAAGCATACTTACATACACAGCAAATACTGGTGGTGTGTTCATAAGAGAACCGGCTTCAATATGTTTTTGGTAATTCATAATCGTAGGAATACGACGTTGAATTTTTCCAAGAATATCTTTTTTAATAACTAGAACATTCACGCCAGCGGCACCCATATTTTTTTGAGCACCAGCGTAAATAAGAGAGAACTTTTTAAAATTAACTGGTCTACTAAAAATATCGCTACTCATATCTGCTATCAAAGGAACAGTAGTTGTTGGATATTCATGCCACTGGGTTCCTTCAACTGTATTATTTGTTGTGATATGCAAGTAGTTTGCGTGATCTGGAAATTGTAATTTTTTTGGAATATATGTATGGTTCTGATCTGCTGAACTAGCTGCTACCACTATATTTCCAAAGACAGAAGCTTCTTTTATAGCTTTGCTTCCCCAAATACCATTATCACAATAAGCGGCTGTTTGATTATCATCTAATAAGTTCATTGGAACTTGCATGAATTGTGTTGTTGCACCACCATGAAGAAATAGAACTTCATATTGGTCATCTAAATGCATCAATCGTTTT
>JAYUFN010000205.1:0-5099 GCA_043738705.1 Bacteroidota bacterium | reverse complement strand
TGCTACCACTACTCCGGATGAAGCAAGGGTAATAGAATTTAACCTAAAGCAAATGTGGAAAAGCCCAAATGGAACTATCCGAAACATTTTGGATGGTACAGTTTTCCGCGAACCAATTGTTTGCTCAAACGTACCAAGATTAGTTCCTAACTGGACAGCTCCCATTTGTATTGGCCGTCATGCTTTTGGAGATCAGTATCGTGCAACGGATTTTGTAACCAAAGGGAAAGGTAAATTAACTATCAAATTTGAAGGCGAAGATGGTAATTCCCAAGAGTTTGAAGTATATAATTATAAAGGAGATGGCGTTGCAATGGCGATGTATAATACCGATGAGAGTATTTACGGTTTTGCAAGAGCTTGTTTTAATCAGGCGCTGACTAAAAAATGGCCTTTATATCTATCTACAAAAAATACCATTTTGAAAAAATATGATGGCCGTTTCAAAGATATTTTTGAAGAAGTATATCAGAACGAATTCAAAATATCCTACGAGGCTGCTGGAATTATTTATGAGCACCGTTTAATTGATGATATGGTTGCTAGTGCTTTAAAATGGAATGGTAATTTTGTTTGGGCCTGTAAAAACTACGATGGTGATGTTCAGAGTGATACTGTTGCACAGGGTTTTGGTTCTTTAGGTTTAATGACTTCCACTCTAATTACACCAAATGGTTTAGTAATGGAAGCTGAAGCTGCACATGGTACTGTTACACGTCACTATCGCGAACATCAGAAAGGGAAACCAACATCAACTAATCCAATCGCGTCAATTTTTGCTTGGACAAGAGGTCTTGAATTCCGAGGTAAACTCGATAACAATCAAGAACTTATTGATTTTAGCAGGGCTTTAGAGGAAGTTTGTGTGGAAACTGTTGAGAGTGGTAAAATGACCAAGGATTTAGCAATTTGTGTTCATGGAAATAAAGTAAATCATGGAGAGCATTATTTATACACGGAAGAATTCCTTGATGCACTAGATCAGAATCTAAAAGTAAAATTGGGTAAATAAAATTCAAAAGCTAAAACTTAAATTTTTTTAAAAAAAAGTCCTGATGATTTATTTCATCAGGACTTTTTTCTAAATTTCGTTTAGCCATTTTATTGGAAGATTTCATCTATTATTTTTCCAACTGAGCCACTTGGCATTTGGATTTTTAAAAGAGATGCAATAGTAGGAGCGATATCAGTCATATAATTTTCTTTATTAGAGTGGCCTTTCTTAATTCCCCAGCCATAAAAAAGCAAGGGGATATGCGCATCATAGGGTGCCCACAAACCATGAGTTGTACCGGTATTACTACCTTCCATATAACCACTTTTTAAAACAATTTGAATGTCCCCGCAACGGTTAGGGTAATAACCATTTGCAAACATCTCTCTTTGGGTTTTATTTAATGTACTTGTAAGTATTTTACTGGTTTCGAATGCATTTGCAACAGCTTCTTTTTTTAATAAGGAAGTAATGATTAATTTGTTGATGGATTCAATATCTTGTTTGGCAGAATCAATCCTACCATGATTTAACGAAACCTGATAATTCGCCATGCTTTCTATTGCATTGACTACCCCATATTTTTCTTTGATCAACTCATTTATTTCTCTGCGTGCTGTATTATCATCGAAATTGCCAGTAGGTAACTTGTGTTCTTTCATAAAGCCGGGTACATGTGCTACTGCATGATCGGCCGTTAAAAAAATGGTATATTGATTCTTACCAATTGTTGCATCAAGAAAGGATAATAGTTTGCCAAGTTCATCATCTAACCTTACATAATCGTCCACCATCTCCCATGAATTTGGGCCGAAGCTGTGGCCTATATAATCTGGTGAAGAAAAGCTAACAGCTAAAAAATCTGTGGCAGATCCCTTTCCAAGATGCTCATTAATTATAGCAGCTTTTGCCATTTCAACAGTTAGGCTATTCCCAAAAGGGGTTGTAGCGATTTTACCGTAATCCTTTTCTTTAAATACAGATAAGTCATAAGGGAATCCAACTAACTCTTTCCCAAAAGGCTTGCTCTCATAGGCTTTTACATCATCTGTTGCATAATTAGGATAAATAGCTTTAGATAAATACGTATTCCAACCAATTGTGTAAAATGAGTCTACTAGTTTCCTTTTATTAAATTGAATTACCCACTCTGGTAATTTATTCATGTAATAAGTGCTTGTAATAAAGTTGCCTGATTTACTATCGTACCAATAAGCAGCATTTGCGGAATGACCTGCAGGTAAAATAGATCCTCTGTCTTTAAGGGCTACTCCGATTACTTTACTTTTAAAATTTGTGGCTATTCTTAGTTCATCACATACTGTGGTTGTAAGCATATTTTTTGGACTCATTTGTCCGGCATCGCCTGTGCTACCAACGGTATTAACAGATTTATCTTCGCTGCAATAAACATTGCGTAATAATTGATTGTCCCACCAATTATTTCCAGTTATCCCGTGTATTGCTGGAACGCTGCCAGTATACACACAAGTATGCCCGCAGGCTGTTACAGTAGGGGCATAAGGAACCATTGTATTATCGCAGGAAAATCCTTCACCCATCATTCTTTTAAAACCACCGGTCGTTTTATAAATTGGATTAAAACGGTAGAGATAATCCCATCTCATTTGATCAATCACAATGCCCACAACTAGCTTGGGTCTAGGATAGTTAACTGAGGGCACTTTGGTTTGTGCGCTGAGGCTCATCCCAAATGAAAGGGCAATAATTAAGCTGAAAAATATTTTCATGAACTAATTTTAAGTTTGTAAAAATAGGGGATAGCTGTTTTATTTTACCTTAATCAAATAGTTAAATCAGAGATCAAAAATAATTGGCTTTGCCTTTAATGCTTAAAAGTTTATTTTTGCGCCCAGTTAATAAGAAACAATTGTAATATGGCAGATATATTTGAAAAGTTGCTCAAAAATTCAGGGCCTTTAGGACAACATCGTGAAAGGGCTCACGGGTATTTCGCATTTCCTAAATTGGAAGGAGAAATTGGTAGTCGTATGAAATTTCGTGGTAAGGAAGTAATTGTTTGGAGCCTGAATAATTATCTTGGTTTAGCGAATCATCCCGAAGTTCGTAAAACAGATGCTGAATCTTCGGCAGAGTTTGGATTAGCTACTCCCATGGGAGCAAGAATGATGAGTGGAAATAGCAATTATCATGAGCAACTGGAATCCGAATTAGCTGCATTTGAACACAAAGAGGATGCAATATTGCTGAATTTTGGATATCAGGGAATTATGAGTTCAATTGATGCTATCTGTGGCAGACACGATATAATTGTATATGACGCAGAATCGCATGCATGTATTATTGATGGGCTAAGACTGCATACTGGTCATCGATATGTTTACAAGCATAATGATCTTGTAGACTTCGAAAAACAAATGGAACGGGCTACGGCTTTGATTGAAAAACAAAGTGCAGGAGGAATACTAGTAATTACTGAAGGGGTATTTGGAATGGCTGGGGATCAAGGAAAATTAAAAGAGATTGCTGCTTTAAAAAATAAATTTCAATTCAGATTATTAGTAGACGATGCACATGGCTTCGGCACTCTAGGAAAAACAGGTGCCGGGGCAGGTGAGGAGCAAGGCTGTCAAGATGCAATTGATCTGTATTTTTCTACATTCGCAAAGTCGATGGCTTCTATTGGTGCTTTTATGGCTGGAGATAAAGCTATCATTGATTTTATTCGGTATAATATTCGTTCCCAAATTTTTGCTAAAAGCCTTCCAATGCCACTCGTACTGGGTAACTTAAAAAGGTTACACTTATTACAAACAGAGCCTCAGCTAAAAGCAAAACTGTGGAGTAATGCTAAAAAATTACAAAACGGTTTAAAGGAAAGAGGATTTGATATTGGTAATACAGATACCCCTGTTACACCAGTTTACATGAAGGGTGGAGTTGAAGAAGCTACTGCAATGGTGATGGATTTACGCGAGAACTTTCGCATTTTCTGTTCAATTGTGGTGTATCCAGTAATTCCTAAAGGACATATTATTTATCGTTTAATTCCTACCGCTGTTCACACAGATGACGATATTGAAGAAACACTGATAGCGTTTACTGAAACCAAAGCTAAACTGGATGCTGGCGCCTATAATGTGGAAGCAATTCCTGATATGGCAGGATAGGAAAGAAAAGTCATAAATCGAAATTAAAAATTCAAAAACAGCCTCTGGATCATTCAGAGGCTGTTTATATGAAGGACTCTCAATTTTGAAAGTTTGAGATTATTTTTAATCTGTTTGACTATTTAAAGCTTACAATTTTTTGATCAGGTCGGTTGCTTGTTTGATATAGTCTTCATTTTTAGCAATAGTGGCTAACGCGATACACTTTTCTGCACTTGCTTTAGCAGCTATTTTGTCGCCCATTTCTTTTTCGATTTTTGCTTCTAGTAAAAATAGCCAAAAACCGTTTGGTGTTGCAGCAGTAGCTTTTTTTGCATTCTCTAAAGCTTTGTTCAGGTCTTGATCCCATTCAAAATAAAAGGTAGCTGCCATTTGATACATAGCAGAATTTACTTTATCAGCACTAAGTTCTTTTTCAATCTGAGCCTTTAACCTACTTTTTACATTCGTACTAACCGGAATTGCAACTGCAGTGGTTCCCCACATAATATGTAATTCGCAAGTCTCTGGTTGTATTGCAGCAAATTGCATAGTGAAGGTTTCAACAGTCGATCCCATTTTCTCGGATTTGATCTTGAAGCGAACTACGTCTTCCGCTGCTTTGTAGCCATCTGTTCCCCAATTATTCAAGCCTTTGTTGATAATAATTTCCCAGTATTCTTTTCCTGGAATTGTGTACAAAACATAAGAACCTGTATCTAATAATTTCCCTCCAATAGTAACATTATCAGTAAACTTAATTTTAGTAGCTGCATTTGCACCCAAACGCCATAATTTACTAAGTGGTGCCAAGTCGCTATTTTCTTTCAGCATGGTCCTTCCTTTGATATTTGGACGAGAATAAGTTAATTCTATCTTTCCCATACCGAAGTCCTGATAAATAGTCTGAGTAGAGCTAGGTGCTGGCATTTTTACCTGTGATTGTGCAGTTATTGCTATCACCAAGGCAACCA
>JAYUFN010000204.1:0-5099 GCA_043738705.1 Bacteroidota bacterium | reverse complement strand
CTCGATGGTCGTGAAAGGTTTTTACTCCCCTTCCAATAGTATTTGCTACTTCAGATAAGTGGTTCTTATCTACATCACAAATGGCAACAACTCTAGTGCCTGCATAAGGTATATGGCCACGTCCCATACCTCCTACACCGATAATTCCTTTTGTTAATTGATCGCTGGGTGCAAGAAACCCTCTTCCCAGCACATGCCTTGGCACGATCGTAAATCCAGCCAACACAGTTGCCGAGTTTCGGATAAACCGGCGACGACTATTTGTTTTATCGTTATTCATAGTTGCAAATTATTAGAACAAGTAAGTTAATATAAAAACCGTTTCATTAATTTACATTTTCTAAAATAGAACTATGAAAAATATTATCCTGCAAATAAATGAAGTAACCTAGGAATTATTCTACATCCCATTCCATTAATTCATCGTGCTGTAATAATTTTTTCTTTTTCTCTTTAAACATAACTAATAAAGGGATTAATAAAAGAAAGAAGAAGCCTAGATAAATAAATAAGTCTTTGTAGGTAAGGAAGGTAGCTTGTACATAAATATTTCTTGCAATGATACTATAAGCTCCTTTTGTTGCAGAAGCGATATCATATCCCTTACTTACAAATGCACCAGAAAGCATTTTAACACGATCAAGTGTTTCTGGTTGTATAGCAGAAATATTATCATTTAAATTTTGATAATGGCGGTAGGTATCAGTGCTGATATAAGTAGTAATTAATGCAATGCCAATGCTACCGCCTAATTGTCGCACCATATTACTGAGTGCTGTTCCCTGTGCTATTTCTGAACCTTTTAAATTCGCCAAAGAGATTGTAGTAAGTGGGATGAAGATTAATCCCATTGCTAACCCACGGATAATTAGAGGCCAGAAAAAGTCTTCTTCGCCAATTTGCGTATTCAACTGCGACATTCCGTAACTAAATATAAAAAACAAAACAAGTCCCATTCCTGCATAAATAGCTGGATGAATATATTTTTTCTTCAATAACGTACCCACAACTGGCATCATAATAGCGGTAGCAATACTACCCGGCAACATGACCAGTCCGGTTTGCATTGCGGTAAATCCAAGTAGGCCCTGACAAAAAATCGGGATCACCAAAGTAGTTCCATATAATCCAAAGCCAAGTACAAAATTAAAAATAGTTCCAGTTGTAAAAGATCGGTTACTAAAAAGGCGCAAATTAACAATTGGATTGTCTTTCATTAGTTCACGCACAACAAAAACAACACCAGCAACTATTGCAACGATGGCTAGTATGGTGATATAGCTAGCTTCAAACCAATCTTCGCTCTGCCCTTTTTCTAAAACAATTTGTAAAGAACCAATTGCAGCAACCAACATAGCTAGCGCAAACCAATCCATTTTGGAGGCAACAACCTTATGCTTAGATTCTTGCACATACATTAAAGTTAATACCGTAGCTAAAATTCCGAATGGAACATTGATATAGAACACCCATTGCCAGTTCATATTATCGGTAATATATCCACCCAAAGTTGGACCTAATGCTGGACCAATAATTACCCCTAATCCATAGATTGCGTTTGCAAAGCCAAGCTCTTCTTTAGGAAAAGTTTCAATCAGAATTGCTTGCGCAGTTGACAATAACCCCCCGCCACCTATTCCTTGAATTATTCTAAAGAAAACCAATTCCCAAACGTTTGTGGACATTCCACAAAGCACAGATGCGATGGTGAAAAGAACAATTGATCCAGCAAAATAATACTTGCGACCAAACTTACTACTCATCCAACCCGAGAGCGTAATCATAATTACATTCGAAACCGCATATCCCGTAATTACCCAACCTATTTCTTCAAAAGTGGCGCCTAAGTTTCCCATCATTTGTGTGAGCGAAACATTCACAATGGATGTATCAATCAGCTGCAACAAAGCAGCTGAGATGACTGTAAATATGACTATTATTTTATCCGAAGAAAATTTTGCCATTTATTTTTTAAAAATTATGCTTTGATTCCATCCCAGATAAGTACAAACAAATCTTCCATAGAGGATTTTGTAATTTTCTTTTCACTATATACACTATGCTTCACATATTCATTTATTCCACTTACCATAAATATCAGTAACAGAAATGCATCCATATTTTTTAATTGCTTTTCATCCTTGCCTCTCTCAACAAGTTTGTAAAGTGGTTGTAACATTTTCTTCGTCAACTCTTTCGTTGTTTCAGTAATATATGGGGAGTGATAGCATTGATCCATAAATACTGCCTTTTCAAAATAATGAATTCTAAATTCCAGCAGATTGAACCAAATTGTTCTCAATCCAACTTTAAATGATTTGGAAGTATCATAACCTGTAAAGTAGATATCAACTGATGACTTTCTGCACTGAGTAAACAGTTCATTGATCAGGTTTTCCTTACTTTCAAAATAAATATAGAGCGTACCTGTTGCAATTTTTGCAGCTCTTGCTATTTCACTCATGGTAATACCCGCAAGCCCCCTTTCTCTTACCAACATCAAAGTGGCATCGAAAATCTGATCTACTTTATGTTCATCACGGGGTTTCACTTGGCAAATAAATGAATAATTATTCACTTAAAAAGCAAAAAATCTATTTTTTCTAAACCGCAGATAATCTAATTGCAAAAGGCGAAGGGAGAATAAAGCAGCCATTTGAGAATTAATTAATTTTCTTTGATTAAAAATGGAGGTAATTTTCACCCTGATATAAAAGACAAACAATATGGAAGAAATAGAAATCCCAACAGAACACCTGCATGAAACGATTCATGAGAAAGCAGAGGAAGCAAAAAAGGAAAAAGAGAATGGATGGTTTACTTATGTGGCGATTTCAACTGCTTTAATTGCCGTGCTTGCAGCCATATCTGGGCTGATGGCCGGACACCATTCAAATGAAGCCCTGATTCAACAAATAAAAGCATCAGATCAATGGGCGTATTATCAGGCTAAGGGAATTAAAGCAGAAATTAAAAGTATTTCAACCACCACTATTAAACCAGATGCAGTAGAAGTAGCCAGGTATAAGAAAGAGCAAGATGAAATAAAAGTTAAGGCAGCAGAAGCCGAAAAGGAATCAGAAAAAAACCTAAGTCAGCATGTTCTTTTAGCTAGAGCAGTTACCTTATTTCAAATCGCAATTGCAATTTCGGCTATTGCCATACTCACAAAAAAGAAGGTCTTATGGTATGGAACGCTGATTTTAGCAACAGTTGGAACAGCCATTTTTATAGCAGGCTTACTTTAGCTTATTCAATATACTACTCTATGGTAATACTAAGTAGCCCCTACTTTCATACATTTACAGCGTAAAAAAAAATTAATGGCCAATATTCTATTAATTGAAGATGAACTTAGGATCGCAGAAATTATTAAGAGAGGATTAGAAGAACAAAGTTTTACAGTTACTGTTGCGAATGATGGATTGAAAGGCAAAGAACTAGTTAATGAACATCAATACGATTTAATTATTACTGATATCATTCTACCCAAAATTAATGGCATCGACCTTTGTAAAGCAATCAGAAGTACCAACCCAGACATACCTATTATTATGTTGACTGCTTTAGGCACAACAGATGATAAAGTACAGGGATTTGATGCAGGCGCTGACGATTATCTTGTGAAGCCATTCGACTTGAGAGAATTACAAGTTCGAATTAGAGCACTTTTAAAGAGGAAGTATAATTTCATCTCTCAGGGATTTATCTTAAGGTATGCAGATATTGAACTGAACCTCAATACAAAAGTTGTAAAAAGAAATGAGCAGGAAATTGCACTTACCCCAAAGGAGTTAAAACTCTTAGAGTATATGCTCAAAAATCCTGAAAGAGTATTATCAAGAGCCGAGATCGCAGAAAATGTTTGGGACACTACTTTTGATACAGGAACAAATTTTATTGATGTTTATATTAATTATTTACGCAAAAAAATTGATAAGGAATTTCCTTTAAAACTGATCCACACCAAACAGGGACAAGGTTTTATTTTAAAACAGGAATAGCATGCAACTAAAAACAAGGCTAACAGTTTTATTTACCGCGTTAATTGCCATGTTATTATTGGCATTTGCCTTAACGATATATTTTGGCTCCTCTTATACACGAGAAGAAGAATATTACAAGCATCTAAAACAACAGGCTTCAACCAAAGCAAACTTATTATTTGACTCAAAAGTGGGTCCGGGCGTTCTACAACTTTTCTACAACAAAGCTCCAAACACTTTATTTCAAGAAGAAATTGCCGTTTACGACACCAGTTCTAATTTACTATATCAAAATGCAGTTGGTGTAGATAGATTAAGAGAAACTAAAGGATTGATCAATACTATTTTGGTTGAAAAGGAGATCAGATTTTATCAAGGAAACATGCAGGTTGTTGGGTTTCTATTCGAGCATAGAAATAAAAAATATATTATTACTGCTGCTGCAATTGACGAGTATGGTTTAACTAAATTAGCATTACTCAGAAATTCATTATTTGTATTATTTCTGTTGAGTGTTATTATAATTTTCATAGCAGGTAGATTTTTTGCGCAACAATCACTAAACCCAGTGTTGGACCTTGTTGAAAAAGTAAAAAAAATAACGGCTACAAATTTAGATCTTAGAGTAAATGAAGGAAATCGTAAAGACGAAATTGCTGCACTTGCTATTACATTTAATGAAATGCTGAACAGACTGGAAAACTCTTTTGAGGCCCAAAAGCAATTTGTTTCAAATATTTCCCATGAATTAAGAACTCCATTGTCTGTTATCATCTCTGAACTAGAACTCTCCATTAGTAGGGAACGAAACATCTTGGAATATAAAGAAGTTATAAAATTAGCATTGATTGATGCGAAAAAATTAGCAAAATTGGCAAATGGTATCCTTGATTTTGCAAAAGCTAATTATGATCAATCTGAGATAACCTTTAAAGAGATCAGGCTTGATGAAGTTTTACTAGATGCAAGGCAACAAGTTTTAAAATCGAATCCTGATTATAAAGTCCAAATAAAGTTTGTGAACACAGATTCTGAAAATGCAAATCATATTTCAGTAAATGGAAATGAATATTTACTAAAGGTTGCTTTTTTAAATCTAATGGAGAATGGATG
>JAYUFN010000203.1:0-5134 GCA_043738705.1 Bacteroidota bacterium | reverse complement strand
AACTCACCTTATTTCCATCAATGGTAAGATCCTTAATCATATTCAAAGTAACCAGATCTTTACCCAAGTCAGGTTCTTGTACATTACTTAAAGCCTGTATAATAGCCGCTTCTGTCATCACGAAAGTTTTTGTTAAAAAAGAAAATCTGGCGCAAAGTTAACAGCTAGCAGCCTTACTTTGTTCCAAATCGCATAGTTTAAAAAAAGAAGCGATTATTCTTGGGAGTATATTTGTAAACCCTTTGTATTTTTGATGAGATGAAGAAATTTTTACCTCTTTTTATTTTTATTGTCGCTTGTTTGATCTCCGGGAATATGATGGCACAGGAGAACCCTTACCGCGATTCGGTCATCCAATTCAATGGAGTAGTAATGACTGCAGATAGCTTGAGAGGAATTGCCTCGGCAAGTATTATTGTAGAGGGTAAAGGCAGAGGAACTATTTCAAGTTCCGACGGTGTATTTTCTATTGCAGTTTTAAAAGGTGACCGAATCACATTTTCATGCATCGGTTTCAAAAATTATAGTATTTCTATTCCAAAAGATTTAAAAGAAAATCAATATACTTGGATCCAATTATTGGTGAGCGATACAGTATATCTGCCTGCTACAATTTTAAGGCCACGGCCCACTAAAGAACAGTTTGAACGAGATTTTGTAAATAACCGAGTTCCGGACGATGCTTACGAAATAGCCCGGAAAAATACAGATGAATCACAGAGAAGAATTTTGATTGCTAGTTTACCAGCTGATGGTAAAGAAGCCATAAATTATCAAATGCGCCAACAGGCAAACAAATACTATTATAGCGGACAGGTGCCTCCCAATAACATCCTAAACCCCGCAGCTTGGGCCGACTTTATCAAAGCGTGGAAACGCGGCGATTTTAAAAGCAAGAATTAATATTAATCTTATTGATAGTTGAAAAATGGATAGCCCGAGTTCTATCCATTTTTTGTAACATCCTTACTTGAATAGCAGCTACCTTTGAATTAAATTGTATCCAAATAACTGCAATATGGAAAACAAAAATGTAAGCGTTATCGGAGCAGGTACCATGGGCAATGGGATCGCTCACCTATTTATGCAATCTGGCTTTAAGGTAAATCTGATAGATGTGAATCAAGCTCAACTAGATAAAGCAATTCAGACTATTAGCAAAAACATGGATCGTCAGATCACGAAGGGCAGTCTCACTGAAGTTGCCAAGAAGGAATCAATAAATAATCTTAGTACTTATACCAGCATTGCAGAAGGTGTTCAAAATGCCGAATTAGTAGTGGAAGCTGCAACAGAAAATGAATCACTGAAACTTAAAATTTTTCAACAACTTGATGAGCATGCCCCCAAAGGAACCATACTTGCAAGTAATACCTCTTCCATCTCAATTACTAAAATTGCTGCTGCTACAAAACGACCAGAGTTCGTAATCGGGATGCACTTTATGAACCCCGTTCCTGTGATGAAATTAGTAGAAATCATTAATGGGTATGCAACAAATCAACAAGTAACAGAAGCTATTGTAAGGCTTAGTAAAGAATTAGGAAAGACCCCCTGTGTGGTAAATGATTATCCTGGCTTTATTGCAAATAGGATCTTGATGCCAATGATCAATGAAGCCATTTATAGTTTGTACGAAGCAATCGCAGGAGTTGAATCTATTGACACCATTATGAGGCTTGGAATGGGCCATCCAATGGGTCCCTTGCAATTAGCTGATTTTATTGGCTTGGATGTTTGCATGAGTATTTTAAATGTATTATATCAGGGGTTTGGCAATCCAAAATATGCACCCTGCCCATTACTAGTTAATATGGTGATGGCAGGAAAATTAGGTGTAAAAACAGGAGAAGGTTTTTACGTTTACACGCCCGGAAGTAAAGAATTAATCGTCTCTAATCGTTTTAAATAAAAGTTATGTTTTTTACTCTTTCAAAAGTTTTATTTTTTTTGTTATCTCCCGTTACATGGATTGGAATATTGTTTATGATCCTTTTTTTTGTTAAAGCTCGTTTGTGGAGACGCATCTTAAATATTACTCTATTAGTAATCATCGTTGTTTTTACTAACCCCTATTTTTATCGCAGCATGGTAATGCTTTGGCAAACAGCACCAGATGATTTGAACAATGGTAAAGTTTATGAAGCAGGTATTTTATTGGGAGGATTTTCTGGATATGATATCAATAATCATGGATATTTTGATGAAGCATCTGATCGTTTTATTCAAACTGTCAGCTTATATCATCAAGGTAAAATTAAAAAAATTATTATGACAGGGGGAAACGGCACACTATCAAGAGATATGCCTCCTGAATCTTTCTTTATTCAAGAACAACTTATAAAAAATGGCATTCCAAAATCCGATATTATCCTCGAATCTGATTCGCGTAATACTTTTGAAAATGCTATCAACACGCAATACATTATCGACTCTCTAAAAATGCGAGGACCATTTCTTTTAATTACTTCTGCGATGCATATGCCGAGGTCTGAAAGATTATTTAAAAAAGCAGGGGTATCTATACAACCCTATCCCTGCAACTATAAAGTTTATAATGAAAGATTTTCTCTTGCGGATACCCTCGCCCCTGATCCAAGTTTATTGGTATCTTGGAAACATTTTATTAAAGAAGTGGTTGGTCTATTATTGTATCAAGCATTAGGAAAAGCTTAATTATTTAACTGGCTTCATATCCACTGTATGCATGTCATGCAATTTAAAAATTACTTCATCAAAGCGTGCCTTGGGGATTCCTATTCGTAATAAACAAAACAGTTGTTGCTCTTGTCCTCTTATTGTGCAACCAAATTGTTTGCATACCGTCATCACCTCATTCATTTTTGTATAATCAAATTGCAATTCATAAATAACCTCTATCGCTTTTTCAACAATTGGCACCAATTGCAAAGCCATTACTGTAGCGGTTTTATAGGCATTAATCAATCCGGGCACTCCCAATAAAGTACCTCCAAAATAACGAACCACAACAACTGCAGTGTTGGTGAGCAGCTTACTATCGATCTGCCCTAGAATAGGCCTTCCAGCACTCCCACTAGGCTCACCATTGTCCGAAACCCTGAAATTATTTCCATCCAATCCCAGTCTGTATGCAAAACAATGATGCACTGCTTTTGGGTGCTCTTTTTTTAATTCCTGTAGGTAACTTTTAAAATTCTCGCTGGTTTGTATTGGAGATGCAAATGCGATGAATTTACTACCTCTATCTTTAAATTCTGCGAAAGCCAATTTTTCGATTGTTTGATATACATCTGCCATAGTTAGAAGTTTGAGCCAAAAGCAATGAAATAAATGGCAACCCCCGACAATATAATACCAATCCAGTTAATGATCAACAATCGCTCTTTAAATAACCCCCATGCAACAACTGAACTGAATAGAACAATTCCCATATTGTTGACAGGAATACTAGCCGAACTCTGCCAAGGGCTCTCTTTTAGAAAATGAACTAAACACCAGATCGAAAAGTAATTAGGAATTCCAATCAGTATTCCTGCGAGTAAATTCTTAAATTCAAAAACCTGTTTCTTCCGCAGATATTGAATTAATAAAATAGTTGTTCCAATAGTTGCAGCAGACAGAAAGCCACTAATCAGGTATGCATTGCTGTTAGTTGGACTAACATAAGTTTTTTGAACATGATTAATCAAAGAGTCTAATAATCCACTTCCAAGAAATAAAACAAATGGCAATATATATTTCCATTTGTTTTTAATGGAACTAGATTTTTGTTCTGAAACAGTAGGCTGATAGCAAGTAAGTATTACAGCGATAAGTGCTAAAATTATTCCAACTAGTTGCCAAATTTTTACCGACTCATGATAGAGCCAAACAGATAAGATTACTGGAATAATCAGCGAAAGTTTATTTGCCACAGAAGCTACAGCAACGCTAATGGTTTGCGTGGTTAATGCAATAATATTAAATATAGCAATAAATAGAACTCCCATCACACAAGCCCATCGAAACCATAAGGTATGCAGTGTTTCTGAGCCAACTGGAAACGACCCATTCACTACAGATCCAGTAATTACGCAAATGAGGTAATTAAAAACAATTGCTTGAAAAACAGATACCCCATATTTTTCGCAAATCTTAAATGAAAGCGTGAGGTAACTAGTTAACACAATACTTCCCATTAAATACCACATATTGCCTCCCTATTAACTTTTTTGAGAAATGTTTTTGTAAAAAAAAATTGTATCCGATGCAAGTTGAGTAGCCTCTACCAATACTTGATTCTTTAATTCGGGAGCGGCTACCCCTTCTTTTAAATAAAGACTTCCGTTCCGAATTACCCTGGCTTCATCCCACAAGCCCTTGTTGATAAAGGATTGCAATAGTATACTACCACCTTCAACGATCACGCTTTGAATTTGCAGTTCATAACAAGCATTCAGTATTTGTTCAATTAAGTCTTTACTAAAATCTAATTTATAGTAAATGATATTAGCTTCTTTATCATGAAATCGTTCATTAAACACAACTGTTAAAGCGTCTGTATTAAACAATTGAAGGCTCTTGTTTAATCTCAGCGTTTTATCAATCACTAGGCGAACAGGATTTTTCCCTTTCCATAACCTGTTTGTCAATGATGGATTATCTTTTACCGCTGTATTGGTGCCTACTAGGATAGCCGCTTCTTCGCTTCGCCAACGATGAACCAATCTATTACTAAATTCATTGGTAATCATCAAGCGCTCCCCACTGAGAGAGTCGATCGATTGATCTGCCGTTTCGGCCCATTTCAAAATCAAATAAGGTCTTTTCTGTTCATGAAAAACAAAAAATCTTTTGTTTAACGTGATTGCATCTTTTTCTAATATCCCCAATTCTACTTCAATACCTGCTGCTCTCAACATTTCTATCCCCTTACCATTTACCTTTTCAAAAGGGTCTCTACAGGCAATAACTACTTTAGGTATCTGGTGTTCGATTATTAACTGAGCACAGGGTGGCGTTTTGCCGAAATGGGCACAAGGCTCAAGAGAGACATACAAAACAGCGGATTTAATCAAAACCTGATCTGCACCAGAAACAGCCTTTAAACAATTCACCTCAGCATGGCCCGCTCCAAATTTTTCATGAAAACCTTCCCCAATAATCCTATCAT